>CALLCD010000058.1 GCA_938049795.1 uncultured Hyphomonadaceae bacterium
CGAACTTGCCAATGAAGCTGCGATCAGCCGGATGTTCTCGGCTTGGTGGATGGCCTATCGCCAGCTTGGTGAACTTGGACGCCATCAGCAAAAGCAGTTTGTTGAATTGCGTGACCTCGCGAAAACGGCGCGGCAAATGCCTGTGAAAGACAATCTCAAGGCGCATGCGATTTTGCTGGCTTTCCTGTCGAGCTTCCGCGATCTCGAGATGGCGGGTTGAGCTGGCTCAAGCAGCACGCTTGTTAAATTGTCTGGCGAAACTCTTGCGCGCAGATTAAGCTTGGCGCATGCCGTATTCTGTTTCCCGATCCGCTTGGCTGTCTGTCTGGTCTTTGATGTTCATCTGGGCATCCGCCTTTTTGCTGGGGGCCTGCCAGCCTGTGCCATCGGCCCGCTCGATTTCAGCGGAAGCGGGCCAAGTGGCCAAAACACCGATTGAGCGCTTCGGCCAATTGCGCGTCACCAATGGCAAGATTACAGGCGCGAACGGGGCTCCGGCCTCGCTTGCCGGTCCGAGCTTCTTCTGGAGCAATACGGATTGGGGCATGGCGCGCTTCTACAATGAAGACGCGGTGACCTATTTTGCACAAGACTGGAAGGCCGGCATTGTCCGCGCGGCGATTGCGGGCGAGCAGGATGGCAGTTATCTCGATCAGCCGGACGCCAATATTGCGCGCGCCGAAGCGATCATTGAAGGCGCGATTGCCAATGGGATATATGTCGTCGTCGACTGGCACAGCCATCATGCCGAGGATCATGCCGAACAGGCCGAGATCTTTTTCCGTCACATCGCGGGAAAATATGGCCACACGCCAAATCTGATCTACGAGATCTATAATGAGCCGCTCGATACGACCGATTGGCAAAGCACGGTCAAACCTTATGCCGAGCGCCTGATCGCGTCGATCCGCGAGATTGATCCGGACAATCTGATCATTGTCGGCACACAGACATGGAGCCAGGATGTTGATAAAGCGGCGCTAAATCCGGTGCGGGGGTTCGAGAATATTGGCTATGCGCTTCATTTTTATGCGGGCAGCCACAGCGCGGAGCTCCGGCAGCGGGCCGAGCAGGCGATTAAGGCCGGATTGCCGATCATGGTGACCGAATGGGGCAGTGTGGGCTATTCAGGCGACGGTGATGTGGACCGCGCGTCAAGCGAGGCATGGATGGCTTTTGTCCGGCGGCATCAGCTTAGCCATATGATCTGGTCGGTCAGCGACAAGCGCGAAGGGGCGGCGATGCTGGTGCCCGGTGTGCGCTCGAGGGGCGGATGGACGAGCGGTGAGCTGACCGAATCGGGCCGATTTGCGCGAGAGATTGTGCGCGGCTGGGAAGCGGATTAGCTCTGGCGCTGCAGGATTTGCTCGCAGGCGATTTTGAGCGCGTGCGGGTAGAGCTTATGCTCTTCGACGAGCACCCGCGCGCGCAGGGTCTCGACCGTATCATCGGAGCGGACTTTGATCGCCGCTTGCGCAATCGTCTCGCCCTGATCCAGCCCTGAATTGACCCAGTGGACCGAGCAGCCATGTTCCGCGTCACCCGCTTCGAGCGCGCGCTCATGAGTGTTCAGCCCGGGATATTTTGGCAGGAGCGAGGGGTGGATGTTTAACACGCGCCCCTCCCAGCGTTCGGTAAACCAGGGGCTGAGGATGCGCATGAAACCGGCGAGCGCGATCAGGTCGATGCCCGCGTCTGTGGCTTTTGCGTGAAGGGCGCGTTCAAACGCTTCACGGTCTTTGCCGAAGGGTTTGTGGTCGATGGCGCAGGTCGCAATCGCGCGCTTTGCGGCTGTGGTGAGGCCGAGTGCATCGGGGCGATTGGACAGGACGAGTTTCGGCGTGGCGGGCGCGGTGCCATTTGCGCAGGCGTCGAGCAGGGCTTCCATATTGGTGCCGCGACCGGAAATGAAAATGCCGAGATTGACGCTCACCCTTCGACAAGCTCGCCGATCATAACAGGCGCTTCGCCCAAGTCTTTGAGCATGGCCAGCGCATCGTCCGCTTTGTAGGGGCTGACGGCGAGCACCATGCCGATGCCCATATTGAAAGTCTTGTGCATTTCGTCCGCCGACATGCCGCCAACCGATTGCAGCCAGTCAAACACGGGCAGCGGCGTCCATGCGGTCCGGTCGATTTGCGGGACAAGACCATCAGGGCACATGCGCGGCGTGTTTTCGGTCAGCCCGCCGCCGGTAATGTGCGCAAGGCCGGTGACGAGCCCGGCGCGGATCAGCGGTAAAGTGGCGTCCGAATAGAGCCGTGTCGGGGTCAGCAGGGCGCGGCCAAGCTCTGTGCCAGCGGCAAATGGCGCGTCATCCTGATAGGAGAGCCCCGAGCGCTCGACGCATTTGCGGATCAGCGAATAGCCGTTCGAATGGGGCCCCGACGAGGCGAGCCCGATCAGCTTGTCGCCCGCTTTCATGGCCGCGTGATCGGGCAGAATGGCGTCGCGTTCAACCGCGCCAACGACAAAACCGGCGAGATCATAATGGCCTTCAGGGTACATGCCGGGCATTTCGGCCGTCTCCCCGCCCGTCAGCGCGCATCCGGCCTGACGGCAGCCTTCTGCGATGCCTGAAATGACCGCTTCGGCGATGCCGCTTTCCAGCTTGCCTGTGGCGAAATAATCGAGGAAAAACAGAGGTTCAGCACCTTGTGCGAGCACATCATTGGCGCACATGGCGACAAGGTCGATGCCAACACTGTCATGAATGCCCGTCTCAAAGGCCAGCATTAGCTTTGTGCCAACCCCATCCGTACCCGACACAAGGATCGGATCGGCCCAGCCATCGGCTTTAAGATCAAACAAGGCACCAAATCCGCCAAGCCCGCCCATCACGCCTTTTCGGCGCGTGGCCGCTGCCAGGGGTTTGATCGCTGCAACAAGTGCGTCGCCTGCCTCAATATCGACACCAGCATCGCGGTAAGACAGAGGTTTATGGTTGGAAATGCTCATAAGGTGCCCGTTAGCATGGTGCGTTACAGTTTGCCAATTGCTCAAATGGTTTCCGCGCAGGGCGAGGCCTGCTAGAAGAGAAATAGATAGGAGATGCCCGTCATGATTCGTCAATTGCTGCTTGTTTTTTCATTTGGTCTGATCTGCGCATTTACAGCGCATGCGGACACGAGAAGCCTCTATACGGTTATGGACATTGATGTTGACGAGAGCGCGTCGAGCGTGATCGAGGCCCAGCGCGCAGGCTTTGCCAAGGCGCGGCGGATCGGCGTGGAGCGTATGATCGAGCGAATCACTTTGCCATCGGACCGCTCCCAACGTGCCCCGATTATTGTCGATGATGCTTTAGCCCAACGTCTGGTGCGCGCGGTGGATGTGCAGAAGGAAACGCGCGGCGGTGGGCGCTATATTGCGACCCTGTCTGCGGTGATGAACCGGCAGGCGGTGCGGGCGTTTTTGCAGGGCGAACAGATTGATTTTGTGGACATTCAGGCCCCGGCCGCTTTGTTGGTGCCGCTCGCGCGGAACCGGATTCTGGGCGAATGGCATGCGGCATGGGGCGAGAAGAATGACGGAGCGCTTGTGCCTTACGTGACAGCGCAAATGGCTTATGAGCGTGGCCTGACTTGGGAGAATGTCCAGGGCGAGGTTGGCAGTGCGCGCGCGCGTCGCGGCATTGTGGCCGAGCTTGATGGGGCCGAAGGCGCGTACACGGTGCGGGTTTCGACACTGACGGCGAGCGGGGAGACGCTGCTCGGAACAACACGGCGCGTGCGCACAATGGATGATGCGGTGCAGACCGTCTCGCGTATGATGGACAATATCTGGAAAGAGCAATCGGTTGTCCGCTCCGGCGTGCGCACTTTGTCTGAGGCGAGCGTGCTCTATACATCTTTGCCGGAATGGAACTCGCTGCGCGCGGCGCTGGCGCGCTCTCCGCTTGTGTCGGACTTCCAGATCAAGGCCATCGCGTCTGACGGAGCGGTCGTGCAGTTTGCCTATGCGGGCGAGATTGAACGGCTAAAGAGCGATCTTGGCCAGCGCGGCGCATCGCTTGAGGTGCAGCCGGGCATGTGGACGCTGCGCTCTGCCGTCTCATCCGCGCGCTAACCGGCTTTCAGGAGACAAAAGGCCGCCTATGCCGCAACAGTATAGTCTGCGATTTCCCGACCAGCCCGAACGCTTCTCGGATCTCGCCATTACCGCGTCGAATGAAACCGCGATTGAAGCGATCCGGAACTGGAAGACGTGGAGCCATCCGGCCATGTGTCTGGTCGGGCCAGTGCAAAGCGGTTTGCGGGTCACCGCAAGGCTCTGGGCGGACGAGGCAGAGGCGCGTGTGCTTGATGCGCGAGGGTTTGACCGGCTGAACGATGCCGAGATTGCCAAACTGGCCGAGGGCAATTGCGCGATTGATCTGGCCGATCAGGTGACCCATGAAGCCAATCTTCTGACCATGCTCAACCTAGTGAGCCAGCGCAATGGGCGGCTCTTGCTGACCGGCCGCACCGTGCCCTCCCAATGGCCATGCCAATCGGCAGATTTGCGCTCGCGGCTCGACGGGCTGCCCAATACGCAGATTTATCCGCCCGATGACGACATGCTGATCGAACGGCTCAAGGCGGCATGCCGACGGCGCTATATGAAGCTTGACCCGCCGACTATTGCTTTCCTTGCGATCCGGCTGCCCCGATCCTATGCCGCGATTGAGGAATATGTGTCACGACTTGATGAAGCGGTGGACGCAAATCAACGCGCGCCCAGTATTCATTTGGCAAGGACTGTGCTTGAAGATGGGGCAGGGTCTTTGGCATTGTTCGGAGATCCTGACGATTTGTAATAGTTAAGCGTATCAAGGGACTGGGCAGATCATGGCTGGAGACTCTGAACAGGCGGCATCGGCCCGTTTTTTCAACCGCGAAATGTCGTGGCTGAAGTTCAATGCCCGTGTGCTCGAAGAGGCGGCCAATCTTGCCCACCCTTTGCTCGAGCGTCTGCGCTTTTTGTCGATCTCGGCGAGCAATCTCGATGAGTTCTATATGGTCCGCTATGCCGGTTTGCGTGAGCAGGTGCGCGCGGGCGTTAAAACGGTCAGCCAAGACGGGCTAACCCCGCGCGAGCAAGTCAAGCTGATCGAAGAGGCCGCAGGCCGGCTGATGAAAGAGCAGCAGAAATGCTACAAACAGCTTCGCCGCGCGCTGGCCGATGAAGGCATCAAGGTCGTCACCGCCGACAAGCTGACCAAATCGGACAAAGCATGGCTGACCGATACATTTGCCGAGAAGGTCTTTCCGATTTTAACCCCGCTTGCGGTTGATCCGGCCCATCCGTTTCCGTTTCTGCCCAATCGCGGCTTTGCGCTGGCGCTTGATCTACAGCCCGTCGGCGCGGGCGAGCCGATGACGGGGCTTGTGCCATTGCCCGCCTTTGCGGCGCGGTTCATCCGCTTGCCGGACAAGTCCGATGGGGCGGCGCGATACATTCCGCTTGAGCGCGTTATTCCGCTCTATGTGGACCGGCTGTTCCCGGGCTATGTCGAACAGGGGCTTTGCCTGTTTCGTATTGTCCGCGATTCGGACATCGAGATTGATGACGAGGCCGAAGACCTGATCCGCGAGTTCGAGATTTTGCTGCGCCAGCGCCGACGCGGGCGGATTGTGCGGATCAAAGTCAGCGCGCAGACACCTGAAGAGTTGCGCGAGCTGATCCTGCGCGAGATGGAGTCCGAGCCAAACGATCTGGTGCTGACCGAAGGGCTGATCGGGCTCGCGCAATTGTCCGAACTGATCACCAAGGAACGCAGTGATTTGCAGTTCAACGCGTTCGAGCCACGCTATCCCGAACGCATTCGCGAGCATGGCGGCAATTGTTTTGCGGCGATCCGGCAAAAGGACATTCTCGTCCACCATCCTTACGAGTCCTTTGATGTCGTGATCGAATTTCTCCGGCAGGCCGCGCTTGATCCGGATGTGGTCGCGATCAAGCAGACGCTCTACCGCACGAGCGCCAACTCGCCGATTGTCTCCGCGCTGATCGAAGCCGCCGAGGCGGGCAAATCGGTCACGGCGCTCGTCGAGATCAAGGCGCGGTTTGATGAAGAGGCGAATTTGCGTCTGGCGCGCGATCTTGAACGGGCCGGTGTGCAAGTTGTCTATGGCTTTATCGACTATAAGACCCACGCCAAGGTCAGCCTTGTCGTCCGGCGCGAGGGCGAGGAGCTGACGACATACACCCATTTCGGCACTGGCAATTATCATCCGATCACGGCGCGTATCTATACCGATCTGGCGCTGTTTACGAGCGATCCGGCGATGGGGCGCGATGCGGGGCGGCTGTTCAATTATGTCACCGCTTATAAGGAACCGCCCGCGCACAGTCCCGATATGGAGAAAATCATCATGTCGCCCGTGGCCATGCGCGAGGGGCTTTTGGCCTGTATCAAAGCGGAGACGGCCAATGCGCGCGCGGGCAAGCCGTCGGGCATCTGGGCGAAGATGAACTCGCTGGTGGATCGGGAGCTGATTGATGCGCTGTATGAGGCAAGCCGGGCGGGTGTGCCGATCCGTCTGGTGGTGCGCGGGATCTGTTGCCTGCGGCCCGGGCTGAAAGGTCTGTCGGAGACAATTGAAGTCAAGAGCATTGTCGGGCGCTTCTTGGAGCATTCGCGCATTGTCGCCTTTGCGAACGGAAAGGCGCTGCCCTCAGCGGAGGCGAAAGTGTTTATGTCGTCAGCCGACTGGATGCCGCGCAATCTGCAAAGGCGGGTGGAGGCGCTGGTCCCGATCGAGAACCCGACGGTTCACCGCCAAGTGCTCAATCAGATCATGGTCGCCAATCTCAATGACAATGTGCAAAGCTGGCTTTTGCAGGCCGACGGTAGCTATGTCCGGCTGACCCCCGAGGATGGTGAGGCTGTCTTCGATGCGCATCAATATTTCATGCAGACCGATAGCCTGTCCGGACGCGGCAGCGCGATTGAACTGAACGAGCCGCCGCGACTGGCGCCCAAGCGTAGGCGGGACGGTTAGGGATGGACACGCAACCCATCACGTCCAAAGCGGTGATCGACATCGGATCGAACTCGGTCCGTTTGGTCATCTATGATGTGCTCGGGTGCGGATTGCTGCCCCATTACAATGAAAAAGTCATGGCCCAGCTCGGCGACGGGCTGCGCGAGACAGGAAAATTGTCCGAAAAAGGCGTGAAGATTGCCATGAAGGCGCTGGCGCGGTTCCGTGCGATTCTGGACGGGCTGGACGTGACACAAGTGCGCGCTGTGGCGACGGCGGCGGTGCGCATGGCCGATGACGGGGCGGAATTTGTCGAGCGCGTCCGGCAGGAGATCGGGCTGTCGGTCGAGGTCATCAGCGGCAGCGAAGAGGCACGGCTGTCGGCGCTCGGGGTTGCGGCCGGGTTTAACAAGGTTAGCGGGCTTGTCGGCGATCTTGGCGGATCAAGCCTCGAGTTTTGCACGCTCGATCAAGGGCATGTCGGGCAAGGCAGCTCGCTTGTGCTTGGACCATTGGCGATGGATGCGCGCGAGCGTGACATGGCGCGGCTGAGCAAATCGGTGGCCCGTGAGCTTGCCCGCTCGGACCTGCTCAAAGATCATGGCGGCGCATTTTTCATGGTGGGCGGGGCGTGGCGGGCGCTCGCGAAAATGCACATGGAGCTGGTCGATTATCCGCTCCACCAGCTTCACCATTACCGCATGGATGCGCGGGCTGTGCGGCTGGTCGTTGAGGCGTCGATGTCAGACGATCCGCTCAATCGCGAACGGCGTGTGCGGGCAAGCCGGAGGCGGGCGGACATTCTGCCCTATGCCGGAATGGTGCTCGGTCAGATTTTCGAACTTGGCGGATTTTCCGAAGTGATCGTGTCCGCCTATGGCCTGCGCGAAGGGGCAATGGTGACGGATATGCCGCCGGAGGATATTGCCGGTGACGGGCTGACCGATGGCGTGCTTTTGTCGAGCCGTTTGCGTGACGAGACGCGCGCCTTTGGCAGGGCGCTGGCGGCGTGGGCGATCCCGATTATCCGTCCGCAGGAGGATTTGTTTGGCGAGCCGGAAGTCCATGACCGGCTGATCGCGGCGGCCTGCCTGCATGCCGATTTCGGCGCGCGGCTGCATCCTGATACGCGGGCGCAATTGGCGTTCGAGCGTGTGCTTTATGGCGCTTATGCCAATGTCTCCCATGCCGAGCGGGCTTTTATTGCCCTGGCCGTGGGCTATCGCTATTCGCAAGGCTTCAAGGCGAGCGATCAGACGGCGGCGCAATTGCTCAACAAAAGACAGCTCAAGCTTGTGCGCCAATTGGGGGCGTGTATGCGGCTCGGGGCGGTGTTTTCGGGGCGTTCGGCGGCGGTGCTGGGCGAGGTCGGACTGATCCGCACGCCGGGTCTGCTGACTTTATCCGTGTCCAAGGGCAAAAGCGCGCTCGTCTCGTCCACCGTTCAGCGGCGCTTGCAGACCCTTGCCGAACTGCTCGATTGCGACTGGGACATTGCGCGCAATGATTAGGCGGGTCTGATCAGCCTTTGGTTTCGAACAGCCGGACCTGACCGTCTTCAAACGAGATCGCCAGAGCGCCCGACAAGAGCCCCTTGGCCTTTGCGCCGAACAGATCGTTTCGCCAGCCGGTAAAGGCGGCAATGCCTTCGGTCTCTCCGCGCGCAATGCGTTCAATGTCCGCCGCGTTTGCGATCAATCTCGGCACCACATCAGCTTCCTCGCAGACATATTTCAGGAGAACTTTCAAAAGCTCCGGCGCGCCTGCGGGCGTCTGGGCATTGTGTTTGCGCACGGGCAGCGGCGGGGCAAAATCCTTCGGCGCATCAATCGCGGCATTGACCGCCTCGATCAGACCTTCGGCATGACGCGATTTGATAAAGCCCTTGGGCACCGCGCGCAGCCGGTCATAAGCGTTCGCATCGCGCGGTTTCTGCTCAGCAATCTCGTAGATCGCATCATCTTTCAGAACGCGCCGTCTGGGCTTGTCGAGATCCTTGGCACGGGTCTCGCGCCAGCCGGCCACAGCGGCGAGCACGGCGGCATAATCCTCGCGCGGCTTGCGGATTTTGAGGCGCTGCCACGCATTTTCCGCCGACGTGTCATAAAGCGCGGGGTCTTCGAGATGCTCCATCTCGTCACGCACCCAGTTCATACGCTCTTTCTCGATCAGCTGTTCGCGCATGATCAGATACGCGTCGCGCAAATGGGTGACATCGCCCAGCGCATAGGTGAGCTGTTTGTCGCTGAGCGGGCGACGGGTCCAGTCGGTAAATTGGGAGGACTTATCGACCTTCACGCTGATCACACGCTGGATCAGATTGTCGTAAGAAATCGAATCGCCAAACCCAAGCGCCATCGCCGCAATCTGGGAGTCGAAGATGGGGCCGGGCGGATAGCCGATCAGCCGGTTGAAGATCTCGATGTCCTGACGGGCGGCGTGGAACACTTTCACACGGGACTCTTCGGCAATCAGATTGAGGAAGACGCCAATGTCCAGATCCTCGGCCAGCGGGTCGATCAGCCCCTCGACACCGGGCGCTGCGGCCTGGATCAGGCACAATTCGGGCCAATAGGTCGTCTCGCGGTGGAACTCGGTGTCCACGCAAATAAATTCGTGTTTGGAGAGGGCATCGCAGAACTCGGCAAGCTCATCCTGGTCGGTAATGGGTCGTAAAATCTCTGTGCTCATAAGTGAGCCGTAGCCGATCACCTTGACAAAGGCCAGTTGTGGTGCGCGTTTGCCTGAAAATAGTTTGAAACGAACAGGGAATTGCAGCCATGCACGCCTACCGGACCCATACTTGCGGACAATTGCGAACAGAAGATGTTGGCCAAACGGTCAAACTGTCGGGCTGGCTGCACAGGCGGCGCGATCATGGCGGGGTCATGTTTATTGATTTGCGCGACCATTACGGGCTCACCCAATGCGTGTTTGACCCCGATTTCCCTGCCTTTGCCGTGGTCGAGCGGCTGCGCACTGAAAGCGTGATTACGATTGAGGGCGAAGTGCTGGCGCGCGACGCCTCTCTGGTCAACGACAATCTCGACACAGGCGCAATTGAAGTGCGCGTCAAAGAAGCGAGCGTGCAGTCCGAAGCGGCCGAACTGCCTTTGCCCGTCTTCGGTGAGCCGGACTACCCTGAAGACATCCGCCTGACCCATCGCTATCTCGATTTGCGGCGCGAGACTTTGCACAAGAATATGATCCTGCGCTCGAATGTCATCGCCTCGATCCGCAAACGTATGGTGGGCGAGGGCTTTACCGAATACCAGACGCCGATCCTGACCGCCTCCAGCCCCGAAGGCGCGCGCGATTTCCTCGTGCCCTCACGCATCCATCATGGCGAGTTCTATGCGCTGCCCCAAGCACCTCAACAGTTCAAACAGCTTCTGATGGTGTCCGGTTTTGACCGCTATTTCCAGATCGCGCCCTGTTTCCGCGACGAAGATGCGCGCGCAGACCGCTCGCCCGGCGAATTCTACCAGCTTGATATCGAGATGAGTTTCGTCACGCAGGAAGATGTCTTCAATTCCATCGAGCCTGTCATGCGCGGCGTGTTCGAGGAGTTCGCCGACTGGGACGATAAGGGCCGCACGGTGCCCGGCGAGCCGTTCGTGCGCATTCCCTATGCCGAAGCGATGGCCAAATATGGCTCCGACAAGCCCGATCTGCGCAATCCGCTGGAGCTTGCCGATGTCACCGAGTTTTTCGCCGATGACAGCAAGACTGGCTTTAGCATTTTCGCCAAGATCATCGCCGGTGGTGGCCGCGTTATCGCAATCCCTGCGCCGAAAGCTGTGGCAGAGAAATCGCGCAAATTCTTCGATGAAATGGACAAATGGGCCAAAAAGGAAATGCAGGCGCCGGGCCTTGGCTATGCGCGCCTAAAAGAGGCTGATGGCGGCGGCGTGGACAGCCAGGACCCCGTGCTCAAGAATTTTGCGCCCGAGCATCTGGCCGCTTTCCTCGAGCAAACGGGTCTTGGCGCTGGCGACGGCATCTTCTTCTCTGCGGGCAAAGCGGGGGACGCCTATAAGCTTGCCGGTGCAGCGCGCACGCGGATTGGCGAGGAGCTTGGCCTGATCGAGGAGAATGTCTTCCGCTTCTGCTGGATTATTGATTTCCCGATGTATGAATATGACGAGGACAATAAGAAGATCGACTTCTCGCACAATCCGTTTTCCATGCCCCAAGGCGGGCTCGAAGCGCTTGAAGCGGCGACGACGGACGAGGCGAAACTGGCCTTGCGGGCTTACCAATATGACATTGTCTGCAATGGCATTGAGCTGTCATCGGGGGCGATCCGGAACCATAGGCCGGACATTATGCTCAAAGCGTTCGAGCTGGCAGGCTACGGGCCGGAAGTGGTCGAGGAAGAGTTTGGCGGCATGCTCAACGCGTTCCGCTATGGCGCGCCGCCTCATGGCGGGATTGCACCGGGTGTCGACCGGATCGTGATGCTGCTGGCGGACGCGCAGAACATACGTGATGTGACGCTGTTCCCGATGAACCAGCAGGCCCGCGATCTGATGATGGGCGCACCGTCACCTGTGGACGATGCCCAGCTTAAAGAGCTCAACATTCGGATGGCGCCGGTGATCAAATCCTAGAGGGCGCCTATGGGACGTGGGGTGCGGGTTTTGGGGGTACGGTGCCGCGACCGAGCAAAAAGCGCATCCGCCTAGTTCGTTGCGCAGAGCCTTAGCACCAGCCCGTTCGGCAGTTGCGTGTCCCCTGAGCGGCATGCGCCGGTAAAGTCGGCTTGTTCGATATTCTTCGCGTCTCGGAAATTGGTGGCCACAAGCCGCGCGTCACGAAATTGCGCGCCCGCAATATCCGTTTCGACAAAGCTAGCTCCGCGAAGCTGTGCGCCGTCAAAATTCGCACCGCGCAAGTCCGCATGATCGAACACCGCGCCCGTCGCATTGGCGGCTGAAAAATCCGTGTCAACTCCGACCATATGTGTGGCCGAAACATCGGTCAGATTCGCGCCGATCAGTTTGGCGTCATTGAAACTACAAAAATCAACCTGGGCACCCGAGAAGTTCGCCCCATTGGCCTCCGCGCCGATGAAGCGGGCATTGGTCAGGGTCGACGTTTCCAGATTGGCATTGTTGAGAATGGTCTGGCTGAAATCGGTATAGCGGCCCGTGACGCCCGGAAATTCAGCATTGGTCGCAACAGAGCCAAAAAGGGACGCGTGACTGAGATCTGCACCACCATAGCGCGCATCTGCAAGTTCAGAATACGGCATCTGCCGACCGACCAGCGAACAATCTTCGCAAGAGCCCGAATAGGAAGGCTGCCAAGTTACCTTGCTTGCCCCGTCAGCCGATGCGCCCATTGGCCCGAGCGCTGAAATCAAGATAGCAAGCAATGCCAACTTCAAGTTTGAAACTCTGTTGTCCATGATCGGACATTAGAGGGTCCGGCGTCAGGTTGAAAATAACCTTGCTGTAATGAATGCAGTTTTTAGCGGCACTGTTGCACAGATAGCCCAGTCGGCAGTTGGGTATAACTGTCTCCGCAAGCCGAATTGAGTTGGGTTTGGGTCAGCCCACGCGCCTCGGCGAGCTCTGCGCCAGCGAGATTCGCATCGGTCAGGTTCGCCCCTGAAAAGTCGGCACCATCAAAGGAACCACCGACCAGAATCGCCCGTGACAGGTCGGCATTTTTGAAACTCGCGCCGGTAAAACGGCCACCATAGAGATTGGCGATGGAGAGATTAGCGCGGTCGAAATTCACCCGGTCCATAGTTGCAAGCGTCAAATTCGATTGCCGCAAGCGGGACCCAGCAAAAGAGACATCCTTGACGGCTTTGAAAGACATATCGGCCTGGAACAGATTGCAATCAGCACAGCTCTGTCCGGCGGCCGCTTTGGCAATATCCTCGGCGCTTTGTGCGCTGGCGAGAGGCGACGCAAGCATAAGACCGGCTGCGATAATCGCTATGTGTTTCAACATGGTACAAGGCTCCAGCATGTTTAATCAGATATGACCAGCATGCTCGCAATTTGAGTGCCAAGCTGGTCAAGCCTAAGGATTGAGGCTGCTTTCGGCCCCGCACGCATCGCAAATCGCCTGCGCGTCGCTGTCATCATCGCGGTAGAGGGTAAAACTGCCGCATTCAGCGCAAGGCTCGCCAATATAGTCAGGTGCACCTTCTATAGCCTCCTCGGTGTCCTGTTCGGTCATCTCCGAGCGCTTTTTGTCGAGGATGACGATATTGTCCGGCAATTGCCCGCGCGAGAAGCCGCGTGAGATCACTTTGGCCGCTTCGGCGGTCAGCTCTGCAGGGATGCCGCGTGTGCCGTCTTCGAGGCCGCGCCCGAGGCCATCATGGGTCACCCCGTCGCCAATTTCGGCAAGATCTGTCCGGTCGAGATAGGAAACGGCCAGTTCGCGGAAAATATAGTCGAGAATAGAGGTCGCCTTGGTGATCCGGTCATTCCCCGTCACCTCTCCAGCAGGCTCGAACCGCGTAAACACGAACGCATCGACAAATTCGTCAAGCGGAACGCCATATTGCAGACCGATGGAAATGGCGATGGCGAAATTGTTCATCAGGGAGCGAAACGCTGCGCCTTCCTTGTGCATGTCGATGAAAATCTCGCCAAGCGCGCCATCGTCAAATTCGCCCGTGTGCAGGTAGACTTTGTGCCCGCCAACGGTGGATTTCTGGATATAGCCTTTGCGGCGGTCGGGCAGTCTGGTCCGGTGGGTCTGACTGTGCGGCGTTGTCTCGCCAGCCTCCGGATTAGCAGTGGGAGCGGGCTGTGCGACGGGGCTGGTGTCGGGCAGAGGTTCGGCTAATGCGCGGGCCAGCTCCAGCGCGTGACGCATACGCTCTGTCACAAGATCGCTCGCTGCGGCGCGTTGGCCGGTGAGTACAAGGCCGATATCCGGAGAAGAGAGCGCGGCGAGCACAGTGTCGAGATCGGTGTCTGTCACGCTGAGAAATGGCGGCACGGTCAGGTGTGCGCTCAGGGCATTTGCGATTGCGATCTGGTGGTCAAGGCCCGGCGCGGCGGTGAAACCAGCCGTCTCGAGCGCGGCATTTATCGCAGTGCCGGCGCGCGCATCAATGGCGTCCTCGGCGTCCTGAATGTCGCGTTTGGCAAAGCCGATGGCCGAAAGGAGCGCGCGGCCGTCTGTGTCATAGTTTTCGGGGTTCAGGTCCAATTCACTGCGGATAAAATCGTCGCCCAGCACCCAGCGCGAGAAGGCAGCATTCAGCGGCAAGCCTTCCGCAATGGCCGCTTTCGCCCGCCCGATGGCCGCCTCGGAGAAGCCGCGATCTTTCAGTTTTATGTCGCTCAGGCCGGGGATGGCGGTGTCGGTCGCGACGCCCGCAAGGCTAGACAGGAGCAGGCCCAATTGCTCGGGCGCATGGCGGGACAGGCCCAAGCGCACACATTTTGCAAGATCGGTCGGATCGGCTTCGTCGCCAAGATAGGCCGACACGGGCGCAATACCGTCGCTTTCAGCCTCCAGCCAGCTTGTCCAGTCCGCGCGCAAGGGCAGGCAGGCCAGTCGGGCGGTGCGTTTCGTGGTCGCTTTTTGCGGGTCGAGGCCGAGCCGTTTGGCTTTGGCGGCGGGGAAAGCGCTACCATTGAGACCGGATTTGACGAGGTGGATCAGCGCATCGGCGGTGGGTGCAGCGTCCTCACCGGCATAATCTACCCCAAGCGCCATCAGCGCGGCGCCGAGGCCGGTGATGACCAATGTGCCATTGTCTCCGAGAAGATCCGCGCAGACCGGCAAGAGCGTGCCGAGACTCTCGGAATCTAGCCCATCGGGCGTGATATAGCCCGGCAAATAAAGAGCCATAGCGGTCTGGTCGGCAGCATCCGCCCCAAGTCCCGACAGATCGCCAAGCGCAAGCGTGCATCCGGCGGACAGGGTTGCTTTAAGGGCAGGCATGTCTGCATCAGAGACCGCGCCGTCAAACAGCACAATCGCGCTCGCAGGCTCACCAATCTGCGTGCGCAATTTTGCAGCAACGCCCTCAGGCCCGTCCGGATGGCGCAGCGCTTCTTCGATGATCGATTCGGGCAGACCGGCGCTCAGGGCTGCTGCAAGTGTTTCATTGCGCGGAGCGGGGCCGAGCCGTTCGAGCATTTCCGCAAGGCTCAAGCGTCCGGCAAGTTCGATCCGGGCATTGGCCTGCTCAAGCTGCATCTGCTCAAGACGAGCCAATACCGGGCCGTCCTCAGGCGAAAGCGCGAGCGAGGTCAGCTCGCCGAGCGGCATGGGCGGAGTGATCTGCCGAAGATCCATCGCCTCGGACAGGCGTGTCTTGGCCGCTTCGGAAAGCTCGTCAAGACGGTGTTGAAAGGGCTCATAGGGTGTGTCGGTCATGTCTGGCTCGCTGTTTGCCGCTTGCGGCAGCGTGACGTGGTTCGGCTCGGTTTTCAATGGTGTGGTTGCGCTCAATCGGGGAATAGAAGCGGGTTTGAGGTGATTCTCGCCCCGATCATGGCCATCGGGCGGCTCACGGAAACTTGCGGCGTGGCGATTGCCCTCAGCTTGGCACTGGATTATGCCCTCATCTCGACATAAGATCGCCCAAAGTTAAGCCGAGGATCAACGGACCATGTTTGCAAGACTCTTTACCTGGTGGAATGGGTCCACAATTGGCGCGATGTATGACATCAAGCGCCGCTCCGATTTTGTCGG
>CALLCD010000059.1 GCA_938049795.1 uncultured Hyphomonadaceae bacterium
CCACTGGTGTTCGTCGGCGTCGGGGAAGTCCCCGGACAGGGAGAGAAATTCGCTCGGCATGTGACCCTCATCAATATCAAGACGCCAACTGGCCGAAGGATGGCCGAAACGTCAAGAGGGCGAATGGGCGCGGGGGACGGAGGTGGCCCCACGTCACCCTTGCGCTTCGTGGCGCGGGCGATAGGTTGGCGCAAACGGATGTTTGGAGAATACATATGGCCCTGCCTCCCATTTTACAGAATTTGCGCATTCCGGTGATCGGCTCGCCATTGTTCATTATTTCGGGACCGGAATTGGTCATCGCGCAATGCAAGGCGGGGATTGTCGGCTCCTTTCCGAGCCTGAACGCAAGACCCGCTCATGTGGTCGATGAATGGCTCGACCAGATCTCGACGGAGCTGGCCGAATGGGACGAGAAAAACCCTGATCGTCCGTCTGCGCCCTATGCGGTCAATCAGATCGTGCACAAATCAAATGACCGGCTCATGCATGACGTGGAATTGTGCGTCAAACATAAAGCGCCCATCGTCATCACATCGCTCGGTGCACGGACGGAAGTTAATGACGCAATCCACTCTTATGGCGGCATTATTTTGCACGACATTATCAATATTGTGTTTGCCCACAAGGCATTAGAAAAGGGCGCAGACGGATTAATTGCCGTTTGCTCCGGCGCAGGCGGGCATGCCGGAACGCTCTCGCCGTTTGCGTTGATACAGGAAATTCGCGAATTTTTCGACGGCCCGCTGGCACTCTCCGGGTCGATTGCAAATGGCGGCGCGGTGGCGGCGGCGCAGGCGATGGGGGCGGACCTTGGTTATATCGGCTCGGCGTTTATTGCCTGTGACGAGGCGCGGGCGGTGGACGATTATAAGGACATGATCGTCGACTCCAAGGCGGGTGATATTGTCTATTCGAACCTGTTTACGGGCGTCAGCGGTAATTATCTCGCGCCGTCAATTTCCAAGGCCGGGCTTGACCCGAATGACCTGCCTGAAAGCGATCCGAGCGCGATGAATTTCGGCTCGGGCGGGAATCAGGACGCCAAGGCGTGGAAGGACATTTGGGGCTGCGGGCAGGGCATCGGCGCGGTCAAGGACCGGATGTCGGTGGAGGCCTATGTGGCCAAACTCGAGCGCGAATATAATGACGCACGCGCCAAACTCTCGGCGCAGACAAGCTATGGCCGCGCGCTGAGTTAAAAGGCGCGGATAGGGCGGCGGATATCTTCGGGATAGACGGGCCGCTCTCCTACAGTTTTGGAGTCTGTTAAACAGTCTCGTAAGCCCTGAGGTGAGTCTATTCGCGATAGGGCGAACGGCGGCTTATCCTACAGCGGCGCGGGGCTGGTATAGTCTCTTCCAGATTGACGAGACCCGTTTGCTCGCTAAGGTGGTGGTGGAGCGGGAAGAAGGAATGGCCATGGGCCTTTTGAGAATGCTGGGATGCGGCGCGTTCTGTCTTGGTGGCGGGGCGGTCGCCGTGGTTTCAGCAATTGAAGATGGCGGCGATGTACTGAGCCTTGGTACGCTTGGCGGCGGGGCCATTGCCGTGATTTCTCTCTATTTCGGATTACAAGGGCTGGGCGGCGCAAAAGAGAGCACGGTCGAGGAGGTTAAGGGGCAACTCCATGGCATGGCGCGTGAGCAGACAGACAGCAAGCGGGTCAGCCGGGTAGAAGGCGTTGAAGGGCGACTTACGACGCGTAAGGAAGGCAAGAAACTCGCAAACAAACTTGATGAAACAGAGGCGCGTCTCCTCGCTGCGATTACGGCCAGCCTGCCGCCGACGGACCTGCCGGACCAAGCGGTCATGTCGCTCGCCGAGCGGATTGTGGCGGAAACGGATGGCGATGAGGCGCTGGCGCTGGCCGAACTGGAACGGGCGGTGGAGGTGGCGCGGGAGATGCGCAAGGCGGGGGCGTCGTTGGCCAATCTGGACGGGTTTGTCGCGAGCGTCGTGAGCCGGATGGTGGATCTGAATGATGAAGGCGATGCGGACGCCGCCGACCGGGAATATGAAGCGGCGCTCGCGCAAATGGAGCGCGAGGAGGCAGAGGAAGCCAACCGGCGGCGCGAGGCGAAGGCGGCGCTGATCACGCAAGGCATCGGGCAAGCCTATTTGCGGCGCGATGTGGCGATGGTGGCGCGGCGCGAAGAGCGCAAAGCGGCGTTGATGGCGAGTGGGGCGGATTTGTTTGCGGTTTTGCGTGGGGTGATGCGAGACTATTACGAAACCGGCAAGCGGATGGGCACGCGGCTTGATTTACTGGTCGGTGTGGCGCTGGCCGAGCGCTGTGTCCAATTGGCCGAAACGCCCGAGGCTGGAGCGACCGTGCAAAATGATCTTGGTCTTGTGTTGCAAGTGCTGGGTGAGCGTGGAGAGGCGGGTGCGCTTGAGCGGTCTGTCGCAGCTTACGAGGCTGCGCTGAGTGTATGCACGAAAGAGGCGATGCCTACGGATTGGGCGATGACGCAGAACAATCTTGGGAATGTGTTGCGCGTGCTGGGCGAACGCGGTGAGGTGGGTGCGCTTGAGCGGTCTGTTGCGGCTTACGAGGCGGCGCTGAGTGTTTACACGAAGGAGGCTATGCCTGCGGATTGGGCGATGACGCAAAACAATCTTGGGGCTGTGTTACAGGTGCTTGGCGTGCGCGGCGAGGCGGGTGCGCTTGAGCGATCTGTTGCGGCTTACGAGGCGGCGCTGAGTGTTTACACGAAAGAGGCGATGCCTGTGGATTGGGCGACGACGCAGAACAATCTTGGGATTGTGTTGTCTGATATGGGTGAACG
>CALLCD010000060.1 GCA_938049795.1 uncultured Hyphomonadaceae bacterium
ATCGAGACGCCCGCAAGCGCAGCGACATCTTTCATTTTTGGCAGCACTGTTCCCATAGATCATCCCCTGTTACCGGCGAGACTCAAGCTGACAATTCGTCAACTATTCTGGCATGTATATGCCGATCAAGAGGAAGTCTCATAATAGCAATCGAGGACAAGATTAGCAGCACAGATGGCGTGATAGCAAGAAAGTAGCCCAAATTAACAGCGATGCTGGCCGGTTGCTGGTCAAGATCGGAATCATAGCCGATTACGGTCAACATCGTGCCGACCGTCACCCCCATAATCACGCCGGAAAACTTCTGCACAAACAGGATCAAGCCGAACACCGCCCCCTCGGCCCGCTCACCATAGGCATGCTGGCCGTACTCGACCGCATCTGGAATAAACGACCAGACCAGAACTGAAAATGCACTAAAGCCAACCCCGAACAGAACAATTTGAAGCGGAATTCCGGACACAATGAGAGGCCCGGAAAATACGAGTGAGCCTCCCAGTAGCCCAATCCAGATCGCTCCGACTTGCCAAGTGCGTTTTCGTCCGATGCGCGCGGAGACAAATGTCCAGACCGGAACCGATATCAGAGTCATGATCGCAAACACGGTCATGACCACTTCCTTGGCCGCAAATTTCCCGCTGTTGGCCTCAATGAAGAAAGCCAGCGGGATGTTGAAACTGACAATCGCGGCCGAATGCAGAAGGATCGCCATCAGGAGAATGCGCAAGGCGCTGTTTCCCTTGTAAGCGGTGAGAAAGCTGCGCAGGGTCTGCTCGGTGGCTTTGCCCGGCGGCACTTTTTCTTTGGTCGCAAAAAAGCAGATGGCCAAAGCCAGCATGGCCACGACCGATCCGGTCACAGCGGTCAAAAAGAAGCCGGTCGGTGAGTCTTCATTGCCGCCACCGAAAAACCGGCTGAGCGGAAACCAGACCCCGGAAATGACCAGAAGCCCGAAAAAGGCAAACATCATTCTGATCGCCGACAATTCCGTGCGCGTCTGGCTGTCAAAGGACAATCGCGACGACATCGCCGAATACGGCACCGCAACCAGCGTATAGGCCCCGCGAAACAGCATGTGCACGATGCATAGATGCACAACCAGCAACGTCCCTTCAAAGGGTGGCGTCCAAAACAGAAGGCAGAATGCAAAGCTGAGCAAGATTCCACCAAAAAGCAAAAACGGTCTATAAGCCCCGTGCCGCGAGCGGTTTCGCGCCGCATAAATCGCGATCACCGGATCAGATATGGCGTCCCACAAAACCCCGACCGAATAGATAAAGCCGGCCACATAGGGCTGGACGCCAACGACTTCGGCATACCAGTAAACAAGGATCAAAGAGAGACTGTTCCAATAGATGTTCAGCCCGAAATCGCCAACACCATAACCAGCCAGAAACTTCAGGTTCCGCGTCTTCGTTCGCATGTCGGCTGACTGTCTCCCCTCGCCCATTGGTTCGGCCCCGTCATCACGATAGAGATCAAGCTGGCAAAAGCCTAGCCCCAGCCAACACCCCGCACCTTTGTACGCAGTCTGAGCAATCGGTCATGCGCGGTGATGAACAGGGTTTTGCCGTCTTCGCCAAACGCGCAATTGGCGGACGCACTAGCTGGATTGATACGGCCGAGCGCCTCCCCCGACGCAGTCAGAACGAACACACCGCCCGGCCCTGTGGCAAACACGTGTCCGGTCTCGGCCACCGCCATCCCGTCCGGCAGACCCGGCTTGCCATCCATATATGTGCTGGCATCAAACCAGACATGATCAATGCTTGTGTCCCGAAGGCCGACACGGCGGATGAGTGCGGTGTCGGGGTCCGATTGGCTGATCAGCAGATAATCCTCCTCGCCCGACAAAGCGATCCCGTTCGGAAAACTCATATCATCAACGAGCCGCGTGACCTCGCCACTGACAGAGAGGCGATAGACCCCGTTCGCGTCCTGTCTTTTCAGGGGCGAGGCATTCATCCCCTCCAATCCATAGGGTGGATCGGTGAAGTAGATCGTCCCGTCCGACGCTTCGATCACATCATTCGGACTGTTGAACGGCTCGCCATGATAAGTCGCCGCCAGTGTTTCGCGCGCGCCTGTCTCCATATCGAGCGCTTCAAGGGACCGCCGACCATGATTGCAAACAAGCAAGCGGCCATCGCGCGCCATAAGCAGACCGTTCGCACCGGGTTCGCGAAACCCTGCCGTTGCCTCTTGAGGGACGCCCGACGGATCGAGGAAGACATTTATGCCGGCGCCCTCTTTCCACACGAACGCCTTGTTTTGCGGCACGTCGGTAAAATAAAGCTGCTGGCGCTTCTTGTCCCAGGCTGGTCCTTCCGACCACTGATAGCCCGCGCCGAGGATTTCAAAGCTCTGGTCGGTGTCCATAACCTCAGCCAGCGCGGTATCGAACACGTCGATGATTGGGGCTTCAGCCTGCTCCGGCGTCGCGGCGCACGCGCCAAGAACCGACATGGCCACGCTGCCAATTAAAACCTCTCGTCTTGAAATTGTCATGGCTCGTGTTCACTCTCAAATTAAATATCCAGGAGATGAGAGCGCGAATTGACAACCTTGTCAATTTATTGCGTGATAGCCATATGTTTGAGGGAGAGTTCGAATTGAAACAGTTTAATGCCTTCGCCGTGTCCGGTGTATTGAGTGTCCTTGTTGGGGCATGTTCGGCGGGTCTATCAACCCCTGACGCTACGCCAAGCGAAGCGGCGTCTGCGCACACAGATGCAAGTGATGCTGGTGTGATCCACCCCGAATTGTGGCCCCAATTGGAGCCGCTCGCGCTTGATCCGGCAATTGAAGCACGGATTGACGATTTGTTGGCGCAGATGACGCTTGAGCAGAAAGTCGGCCAGACGATACAGGCTGATTCCGCCTCGGTGACACCGCAAGAAGTGCGTGACTATCGGTTGGGATCGGTATTAAGCGGCGGCAATTCTGCGCCCGGATCCTTGCCCTATGCCGACACGGAAAGCTGGCTTGAGGCGGCGGACGCTTATTATAACGCATCGGTCGATCCGGCGGGCGTTGAGGTCGCAATCCCGATCATCTGGGGCATCGATGCGGTCCACGGCCATGCCAACCTCACTGGCGCGACAATTTTCCCGCACAATATCGGACTGGGCGCGGCCAGAAATCCAGAGCTGTTAGAGGAAATTGCCCGTGTCACCGCGCGTGAATTGAGCGTGTCCGGCCATGACTGGACCTTTGCGCCGACCCTCGCCGCTCCGCGCGACGACAGATGGGGGCGCACTTATGAGGGCTTTTCCGAATCTCCCGAGATTATCGCGTCTTACTCGGCGAGCATTGTTGACGGTTTGCAGGGGCGCTATGGCTCGGACGGGTTTATGGGCGAAGGCCGCGTGATCTCGGCGGCCAAGCATTTCCTCGCCGATGGCGGAACGGAAAACGGCGCCGATCAGGGCGATGCGCTGATTAGCGAGGCCGAGCTGCGCGACATTCATGGCGCAGGTTATATTCCAGCGCTCGAAGCGGGCGTGCAATCGGTGATGGCGTCGTTCTCAAGCTGGCAGGGCATCAAGATGACGGGCAATCGCGCGCTTCTGACCGATGTGCTCAAAGACCGGATGGGATTTGAAGGCTTTGTTGTCAGCGACTGGAATGCCCACGGCCAGATCCCGGGCTGTACGAATACGGATTGCGCCGCCGCGTTTAATGCCGGCATCGACATGTTCATGGCCCCTGACAGCTGGAAAGGGCTTTATGAGAGCACATTGCAACACGCCAAGGACGGCACGATACCGCCCGAACGGCTCGACGATGCGGTGCGGCGTATCCTGCGGGTCAAGCTGCAATCGGGCATCTTCGAGAAAGGCGCGCCGAGCACGCGGGCTCTGGCGGGGGACACGTCCCTGCTTGGCTCTGAGGCGCACCTTGAGGTCGCGCGGCGGGCGGTGCGCGAATCGCTGGTTCTGTTGAAGAATGACGGGCAGGTCTTACCGCTCAAAGCGGCGAGCACGGTGCTGGTCATCGGCGATGGCGCGGACAGCATCGCCAAGGCGGCGGGCGGCTGGACCCTCTCCTGGCAGGGCGGCACGCACAGCAATGACGAGTTCCCGAACGGGCATACGATTTTGGACGGCATCCGCGCCCATGTCGAAGCGGCTGGCGGGACGGTCATTTTCGATCCTGAAGGCACAAGCACGGCTGAGGCTGATGTGGTGATCGCTGTCTATGGCGAGGATGCTTATGCCGAGTTCCAGGGCGACCGGACGCATCTTGATTTTGTTCCGGCAGGCTTTGACACCGCACGTCTGGCGGCGTTCAAGGCGCGTGATATGCCTGTAGTTTCGGTGTTTTTGTCGGGGCGTCCGATGTGGGTCAATCCGGAGCTGAACGCGTCTGATGCATTTGTCGCCGCATGGCTACCGGGCAGTGAAGGCGGCGGGATTGCGGACATGTTGTTCCGCACCGATCCAGCTTTCGAGTTTACCGGCCGTTTGCCCTTTTCATGGCCGAAAACCGCCACCCAGACCGATCTCAATGTCGGCGACGAGACGTATGATCCGCTCTTTACCTTTGGTTATGGGCTGAGCTTTGCGGACGCAGCGCCGGTCGGCAACTTGCCCGAAGTCTCTGGCTTGAGCGAAGAAGCGGCGACCAGCACCGATGTCTTCTTTACCGGCGGACAGGCAGTCAAGCCTTGGTCAGTCTTTGCCAATATTGACGGCGGCGATTTGCGGATTTCCGAAGTGCCGTTTGATGGCGGCGGGCTCGCGATCTCTGCGACCGATCACAAGGCGCAGGAAGACGCGCTGAAAGTGACATGGGCGGACACATCGGCCTCCATGCGCATTTCCGCCTTCTCGGCTGTGGACATGTCGCGTCACTCGAACGGCGCAATGGAACTTGCCTTTCATACCAAAGTCTTCGGTAGCGGGGCTGCCACGCTGCAAATCGGCATGGGGTGCGGAGACACTGGCACTTGCGAGATGGTCTTTATGCCCTTGCAAGTGGAGGGCAACTGGACCGAGCAGCGGATCAATCTGAGCTGTTTTGCCCGCGCGGGGGTCGATATGACCAATATTGGCGACGCGTTCATTGTCCTCAGCGACACCGAAGCGAGCATTGGTCTTGCCGACATCCGGATCAAATCGGACACAGACGCGACCGAAACTTGCGGCACGCCTTAAGAGATAAGACGGGAGAGAGACACAAAAGCTGACCCTTTTCGCTGCCACCATCACGCACGCGAAATTCGTAAACGAGATGTGAACGATTTGGGTCTAGTTCGCTCGGAGACGCCTATTGCGGCGGCCAATTCGAACGATCAAAGCTGAAAGTGTTTCTCTCATGTCCCATCAATCCCGCGCGTCTTCATCTGTTGCAGCTCCCTCAATTGCGCGCCTGATCGCTGACGAGCTTGGCGTGTCCGAGCGGCAGGTGGCGGTGACCATCGAACTGCTCGAAGAAGGCGCAACGGTGCCCTTTATTGCGCGCTACCGGAAGGAACGCACCGGAGGGCTGGATGACATTCAGTTGCGCAAACTCGCCGAACGGCTCGACTATCTGACAGAGCTGGCCAAACGGCGCGAGAGCATACTCAAAGCGATCCGTGAACAGGGCAAGCTTACGGCGCCACTTGAGCGCGATATTCTGAACGCGGTGACGAAAACCGAGCTTGAAGACCTCTACGCCCCCTATAAGCAAAAGCGGCGGACCAAGGCCACCATCGCCAAAGAGGCGGGGCTGGAACCACTGGCCGAGCGGCTGTTAAGCAATCCTGCGCTTGTCCCCGACAAGGAAGCGGCGGGGTTTGTTTCCAAGGGCAAAGGTGTGGCCGACAAGGACAGTGCGCTGGAAGGCGCGCGGAATATTATCATCGAGAAAATTGCCGAGACGCCGCAACTGGTCGGCAAAGTACGCGAAAAAGTCTGGCGCGATGGCAAGCTCGGCTCCGCGCTCGTCAAAGGCAAAGAGGCCGAGGGCGCGAAATTCTCCGACTATTTCAAGTTTGACGAGCCGATCAAGGATATGCCGTCCCACCGTGCGCTGGCGCTGCTGCGTGGCCAGAAAGAAGGCGTGTTGCGCGTCAAGCTTGATGTGCCCGTCGAGCCAAAGCACGAGCATCCGGCCGTCGGCCTCATCCGGTCCGAATTTGGACTGGCCAAGAAAGGACGGCCCGCAGATGACTGGCTGGTCGAAACCGCTGGCATGGCGTGGAAAAGCAAGCTTGCACCCTCAAGCTCGAGCGATCTGATCAACCGGCTCAAGGAAACCGCCGACACCGAAGCCATCAAAGTCTTCTCACGCAATATGCACGATTTGCTTCTGGCCGCCCCTGCCGGTCCGAAAACCGTGATGGGCATTGATCCGGGCATTCGCACGGGCTGCAAAATCGCCGTCGTCGATGCCACCGGAAAACTGCTCGACCATGCCACCATCTATCCGCACGAGCCTAGACGCGACTGGGCGGGCGCGCTGGCAGAAATGGCCAAGCTCTGCAAGAAACACAAAGTCGAACTGGTCAGCATCGGCAATGGCACCGCCGGACGCGAAACGGAGAAACTGGTTGGCGAGCTGTCCGACAAAATGCCTGACCTCAAACTGACACGGATCATGGTGTCCGAAGCGGGCGCGTCGGTTTATTCCGCCTCGGAACTGGCCTCGAAAGAGTTTCCCGATCTCGATGTCAGCGTGCGCGGGGCCGTCTCGATTGCGCGCCGCTTGCAAGACCCGCTGGCAGAGCTGGTCAAAATCGAACCCAAAGCCATCGGGGTCGGCCAATACCAGCATGATGTCGATCAGAGCGCCCTCGCCCGCTCGCTTGATGGCGTGGTCGAAGATTGCGTTAGCGCCGTCGGTGTTGATGTGAACACGGCCTCTGCGCCCTTGCTTGCGCGCGTGTCTGGCCTGAACGCAGCGATTGCCGCCAATATCGTCGCCTATCGCGATAAGAACGGACCGTTCACCTCCCGCAGCCAGCTAAAAAAGGTGCCGCGCCTCGGGCCGAAAGCCTATGAAATGTCCGCCGGTTTCCTGCGCATCCTAAACGCCAAGAACCCGCTCGACGGATCAGCGGTTCACCCCGAAGCCTATGGCGTGGCCGAAAAAATCGCAAAACAGACCGGCCGCAAACTCGGCGCGATCATTGGTGACAAAGCTTTCATCGCCAAGCTGAACCCGGCCAGCTTTGCTGACGAGACGTTCGGTGTGCCCACCGTCTCCGACATTTTAGCCGAGCTCGAGAAACCCGGACGCGACCCACGCCCCGAGTTCAAGACGGCAAGTTTCAAGGACGGCGTGGACAAAGTGTCCGATCTGAAATCCGGCATGCGGCTCGAAGGCGTCGTCACCAATGTCACCGCGTTCGGCGCTTTCGTGGACATTGGCGTCCATCAGGACGGGTTGGTGCATATTTCCGAACTGGCCGACACATTCGTCAAAGACCCACACACTGTGGTCAAGACCGGACAAGTGGTCAGCGTGCTTGTGAAAGAGGTGGACGTACAGCGCGGACGGATTGGCCTGAGCATGAAGCGCGGAGCGAGCAAAGCCTCTTCCGCGCCGGCTCCGAAAATGGACGCGCCGAAAGAGCCCTCAAGCAGCCCGTTTGGTGCACTCGCCGCATTGAAGAAATAGCCAAAAAGGCAAACGGGCGCGCCTACCCCTTCTGCGTGCCCACAAGCCCTTCTAGGATTGGGCAGTCTGGCCGATGGTCACCATGACACGCTGTGACCAGAAGACTGAGCTCGTCATGTAAGAGCTGCAGCTCTTTTTGCTTGGCCTCGATGTCTGCAAGCCGGTCTTTGGCAAGAGCGCGGACATCGGCGCTTGAGCGGCCCGTATCTTCGTATAGCCCGAGCAATTCGCGGCAAGCCTCAATGCTAAAGCCGAAACTACGCGCGCGTTTGACAAAGGACAATTTGCGCACCGCTTCATCATTATATAACCGATAGCCCGCCGCGCTGCGATGGTCGGGGGCAACCAGGCCAATATCGGCATAATAGCGCACAGTCTTTGTCGGCAATCCGACCCTTTTGGCCGCGTCGCTGATCTTCATCTTGAGTCTCCTTGACCTTCCAGTCACTAGAAAGATTAGAGTACGTTTGAACTAGAAGCAAATGGTGCCTTATGAACACGCTCACCTCCTTGCGAACCCTCAACTGGCAGTGCCGTCCAACTTGGCGGCGGGCGAGCGTGAACACGCTTTGGTGCCTGCTCGGGTGCTCGATCGGAGATTTCGGCACCATTGCCTTCTTCCAGTTCACCGGCATAGCCTGGCCGGTCCTCGCCATCATGACGCTCGCCGTGATCAATGGCTTGCTGACATCAATTGCGCTTGAGACATTTATCCTCACGCGCCAGATGGTGATCGGCGCGGCGTTCAAAACCGCCATCGGCATGTCGTTTATCTCGATGATTGCGATGGAAGTGGCGATGAATTTGACCGACTTTTTCCTGACCGGCGGCGCAAAGCTCGTCTGGTGGGGCATCCCGCTCATGTTGCTTGCCGGCTTTCTGACGCCCCTGCCCTATAATTACTGGCGGCTCAAAGCGCTCGGAAAAGCCTGCCATTAAGCCTCGCGCTGGAGCATCGCTCGAGCCGCACGGGTCTTCACAAAAATGTCAGCAAACCCGCCGCCGGCGCGCATCATCCGCGCGCATGCCCATAAACATTGGGAAATCGGAAAAGACGCGTAAGACACCAAGCCGCCGGTTCAAAGTTTTGAGCGAATTTCAGGCATCGCATTAACAGTTTCTTTGAACCGAATACGCCGACCCCACGACAGACGTTTGTATTAGCCAAAAGAAGGTCATCGGCTCACAAAACTTAGGACGCCTGGGATCTGTCCCGGACGAGCGGTCGGAGAACTGAATAAACACCCTCTGGCTGAGACAAAAAACATACCTTTTGCACTCTTACAGAAGTTGAATATTATGAAATCTACTCCTCCCAAGAAAACCTCCAAGCTCGCCGCAGCCATTGCTGCGGCCGCTGGTGCTGTTGGCCTATCGAGCCAGGCAGAAGCCCAATCGTCCGACAATCTCGTTCAGGCAAGCGCCATTGACGGCGTTGCAAATGTTCGCCAGCTTCCTGATGGATCTGTTGAACTGGTCATGGACAATGGCCAAGTGCTGAAGCTTGATGCGAGCCAGGTCACTGTGCGCAACGGTGAAGTCTATGTAGACGCTGATTTCGCCGACAGTCTTGCCGGTCCCGATTCCGCAAACTTTATCGCTGACAATGCGCTGCTCCTCGGAGCGGCCACTGTTGTTGCGGCGGGTGTTGGTATCGGTGTCGGTGTATCCGGCGGCGGCGGTGACGATAATGTCCCAAGCGAAGAGAATGATATTCTCGTTGGAACAGCGCTTGCCGACTCGATTAACGGTCTTGGCGGTGATGACAATATCAGTGGCCTCGCAGGCGACGATAATCTGACCGGCGGTGCTGGCAATGACACGCTCGATGGCGGGACTGGCAATGACAGTCTTCTTGGCGGCGGCGGAGCAGATACCCTGCTCGGTGGCGAAGGCGACGACTTCCTCCAAGGTGGCGGCGGTGCCGACATCACAGATGGCGGTGCAGGCATTGATACAGCATCATTCGCCGACATTGGCACAGGCGTAACCGCAGACCTCGGCGCAGGAACTGCCGAATATCTGGCTCCATCAGGTGCGACAATTGTCGACACACTGTCCAATATTGAAAACCTCGCAGGCTCTGCAAATGATGACAGTCTGACAGGCGACGCGACCGACAATGTTCTCGACGGTGCAGCTGGCAATGACGCCCTGTTCGGTCTGGGCGGCAATGACACAATCACCGGCGGCGCAGGCGACGATCTGATCGCTGGCGGCGGCGGTACTGATATCCTTGATGGCGGTGAAGGCAACGACACCAACTCATTCCAAGGCATCGGTGCAGACGTTGTGGCAAGCCTCGAAGACGGCACAGCCTCTTATGGCCAAGTCAACGAGACCTTCACCAACTTCGAAAACCTCACCGGCTCGGACAATAATGACACCCTGTCAGGTGATGCGTTCGACAATGTGCTCACAGGTGGCCTCGGCGACGACACGCTTGTTGGC
>CALLCD010000061.1 GCA_938049795.1 uncultured Hyphomonadaceae bacterium
ACCCAGATGCTCGCAAAGCTTGTATGGCGTCTTGCATTCGAATCAAACGGCGAAATCCGCACCAGCCGATGCACACCGCTTTCCGATTTGAGCCAGCCAAACGCATTCTCGCCCTTCAGCAAGAGCGTTGCAGATTTGATCCCCGCTTCGTCGCCATCATGCGCGTCAATCTCTTCAACCTTAAACCCCCGCGCCTCGGCCCAGCGCACATACATCCGCCGCAGCATTCCGGCCCAGTCCTGACTTTCCGTCCCCCCTGCCCCCGCATTGATCTGGACATAGGTGTCATTACTGTCCGCCTCGCCCGAGAGCAGCGCCTCCAGCTCGGCCCGGCCCGCACGCGCCGCCGCTTTTGCCAGTCCGTCATAAACATCTTCGAGCAGCGCCGTGTCGCCTTCGGCCTCTGCCATCTCGATCAGTTCGGCGCTGTCGGAGGCTTCCGTTTCCAGCGCCTCAATGACAGCGATACCATTGGCGAGCCGCGTGCGCTCACGCATCATCGCTTGTGCTTTGGCCGCATCATTCCAGAAGTCTGCCTGCTCGCTCAGCGCGTTCAGCTCGGCCAGCCGTTTTGTCGCAACGTCCCAGTCAAAGACGCCTCCGAAGCAATGCGGCCGAATGGCGGATCTGGCTCAGAAGGTCTTGAATGTCCTGCGACATGTCTACTCCAAAATTGGCAAAGCCGAGTTAGTGGCGCGATTGTTGCGCAGGGTCAACCGCCTGTCTGGCGCTCAGAACTCCCCTTCATTGTTTTCAAGCCCTTCGGCCACTTCGGGCGCTGCACGCTCAGTCACAATAGGATTGCCGAACTCATCAAGCTCTGGCTCCGCATCTTCCACAGGTCGGGCATTAGATGGCGGCATGGTTCCAAACAGGCTCCCGCCGGAGAACAAAGACGCCTGTTCATCGACAAAAGACACACCGGGTTCTGTACCGGGCCGGAACGCCTCCGTAATCACACGCCGTGTCTCCGGCCCGGGCAGTTCGCCCGTATCCGCATCAATCTCGACGAGCCGCACGCCGGGCGGAATCCGGAATGGCAGCGCAGGCTCCCCCTCCAAGGCCGCCGTCATAAACTCGGTAAAGATCGGCGCCGCGACCGATCCGCCCGCTTCGCCATTGCCCAGCGTGCGCGGCTCGTCAAAGCCCACCCAGACCCCGACAACGAGGTTTGGCGAGAAGCCCATAAACAACGCATCAAAATAGTCATTCGTCGTGCCCGTCTTACCTGCGAGCGGCTTGCCAACCCGCGCCGCGCGCCGTCCGGTGCCGCGCTGAACAACACCTTCAAGCATGTGTACGGTCTGAAACGCGGTGACCGGATCAAGCACTTGCGCGCGATTGTCCGGCAGAACGGGCGGCAACTGGTCGCTCCATTCCTGCTGCGTACAGCCGTCACAGGCGCGCTGGTCGTGCCGGTACAGCGTTTTGCCATGCCGGTCCTGAACACGGTCAAGCAGCGTCGGGTTCACTTCGCGCCCACCATTGACGAACGCGGCATATCCCTTGGCCAGATCCAGCACCGTCGTCTCGCCCGCGCCAAGCGACATAGCGATAAACGGGTTGAGATTTTCATAGACGCCCATCCGCTCGGCCAGCTCGGTGACCGGCTCCATGCCAATGTCCTGTGCCATCCGCACCGTCATCAGATTGCGCGACTGTTCGAGCCCAACGCGCATCGTCGTCAGCCCATAGAACCGTCCATCGGCATAATTACCCGGCGCCCAGAAATCATCTGCCTCGATATCGAAATCAACAAAAGGCGCATCCAAAACTTGCGTTGCGGGCGTATAGCCCCGCTCAAGCGCTGCGGCATAGACAAAAGGCTTGAAGCTCGACCCCGGTTGCCGGTTCGCTTGGGTGACGCGATTGAACTGGCTCTTCCAGAACGAATACCCGCCGCCCATCGCCAGCACACGGCCCGTATGCGGATCGAGCGCGATCAGAGCGCCATCAACCAGCGGCACCTGACGAAGCGTTGCGTCTCCTTGCGGCAGCGGCAGAGCGGCCGGTTCCGGAGCAGCCTCATTGCCAGACTCGCTCGCCCCTTCAGAACGCGTCGGCGCGCCCGCCTCTTCCCCGCGCAAGCTCTGCCGGAAAAACTCGGCCAGCACCACATCGCCCGGCCGCAGCCCGCGTGCGCCATCCGCGTTCGTATACGTATCAAAAGCCCAAGCCACGTCTTCCGGCGCAACATCAATCTCGGCACCATCCTTGAGCAAAAGCCGCGCGCGCGTCTCCGAAGCGGACAAAACCAGCCCCGCCTCCCAAGACCCCGATCCGCCCGGCATATCCAGATCACCAAGCGCGTTAAGCGCCGCATTGCCTGTCTCCGTCAGCCGCGCAAATGGTCCGCGATATTCATGCCGCCGATCATACGCCTCAAGCCCGTTTTGCAGGGCTTCCTGCGCGGCCAGTTGTAGCCGTGTGTCAATGGTCGAGCGGATCGACAGCCCACCCTGATAGAGCGCATCCTCGCCATAATCGGCGACCAGATCCCGCCGCAACTCTTCGACAAAATAAGCCGCCGCCGCAACTTCCGCCCCGCGCAGCCGGTTGACCGTCTCCAGCGGCAGAGCATCCGCAGCATCCGCCTGTTCTTGGGTCGCATAGCCATCTTCGACCATCCGGCGCAGCACATAACCGCGCCGCTGAACCAGCCGCTCAGGCCGGCTATACGGGTTCACACGGCCCGGCGCCTTCGCCAGCGACGCCAAAGTTGCCGCTTCAGCCAGATTAAGTTCCGGTAGCGATTTGCCAAAATAAGTCAGCGCCGCAGACCCGACCCCATAGGAGCGCCCACCGAGATAGATCTCGTTGAGATAAAGCTCTATAATCTCTTCTTTGGTGAACGCGCTCTCCATCCGGCGGGCAATCACCGCTTCCTTGATCTTCCGAACCAAATTCTGGTCACGCGTCAGCAGCATATTCTTGGCGACCTGCTGAGTCACCGTCGAGCCGCCCTGTAGACCACCCGAACCCGAAAGCTTGTTTTTTACCGTGTTGATCGCCGCGCGCACAATGCCGCGATAATCCAGCCCGCCATGCTCGAAAAACCGCTTATCTTCGGCCGCAACAAAAGCATAGACCACATGTGTCGGGATCGACTCATAGGGTACAAAAACCCGCTTTTCCTGCGCAAACTCCGCAATCAGCGCGCCATCGCCCGCATGGACCCGCGAGGTAATCGGCGGCTCATATTCAGCCAATATCTCGACCGCAGGCAAATCCCGCGACAAAGCGCTGACATAGAGCACAATCGCCAGAAACCCGACAACGGCAAGGATAAAGCCCAGAATGACCAGACGGCGGAAATTCGTCCAATTCAGGATGCGGCGGGCAGGTTTGACCTCAATCTCGGACATATGATCTCACTCAGCTTTCTCGGGACGCAATTTCGCTATCCCACAATGGCAGTGCTTTTCGACCAGACTAAGGCGCGTTCACGACAGACAAAAGGCTGAACATCAGTTCTGCGCCATCAGAACGGCCTGCTGCTCGAAATATACGTCAATTGCATTGGCTACCGCCGTCATTGCCTTACGCTGCCCCTCGGCCGAAGACAGCCGCCTGGCATCGGTGCGATTCGTTAGAAATCCAATTTCCAGAAGCACCGCCGGAACATCGGGCGCGAGCAGAACAAAGAAATTCTCATTCCGGTGCGTATTCCGCAAAATCGGCCCGGCACGCTCCAGTTCAGGGATCAAAAGGCTCGCAAATTTCTCGGAGTTCGATTGCGTCTCGCGCTTGAGGAAATCCCCGAGAATGCTCGCCACTTCATCAGGCGTTTCGCCCGTCTCGAACGGCAATTCCCAGTTTTGTCCGCGCGCCGTCTGGTCCACCCGAGCCTGCCCCTTGGCCGAGAGTGTATACACCCCCGCGCCATGCACTTCTGGCGTACCCGCCGCGTCCGCATGCAGGGAGATAAACAAATCCGCCTCCCAGTCCCGCGCAAGCTTCACCCGGTCCTCCAGTTCGATAAATGTGTCATCCGAACGGGTCAGCCGGACATCATAAAGCGGATTGGCCGCGAGCATCGCTTCAAGTTTCTGCGCTGCTTCGAGCACAATCGTCCGCTCGACCGCGCCGTGATGGCTGGTGCCGGGATCCGCGCCGCCATGCCCGGGGTCGATCACCACAACATAGCGTCGTCCGCCGGCTTCGACGCGGCGCGGCGAATCAGCTGACGCCAGTCGCCGCTCGGATCTCAAACTCTCAAGCCGCCGTGTGTCGCGTTTGGCCGCCCGCAAATAGCGAGCATTCGACACCGAAACCAGATCAATAACGAGCCGATGGCTTGCCCGACGCCCATATGGCGGAAGGTCCGACGCCCGCGAAATCATCATCGGTCCGTCGAGCCAGAACACCAACTGCCCGTCAATCCATTCAAGATTGCGGATGCCTGCCCGCGGACTGAAATTGATCGCGTCCCCCGTCCAGGGCTTATTTCCAACATCAACAATCAGTGCCGCGCCACTGTGATTGTTCAGAAACTCGTCATGATTGATCTCTGTATCGGCGGAAATAACGATTCGCGTATTGATTCCATCGCCCTGCACAGCCACGGAGTGAACGTCCGCGCGCGCCGAAAAGCACAGCAAAAACAACGCCAAAAAACTTAGTAATCCACGTAGACCTCGTAACAAACCGCTTGTTCTCCTAACAAAGACCTATTCCTTGGCCCCAGTGTTGCACAAAGTGTGTTAACTCCGGCTTTACCGGGCGATTACGAAATAATGTCCAATCGTTCACATATTGGTCCTTCCCAAAGCGGACAAATTTGGGCAAACATAGAAATTGGAGCCGAATTGCGGCTTCAGGGAAGATTTACTGGCAATGCAGGATCGAGCGCCGTGAGCGCCACACGCATTGATCAGGAACGAAAGACATTATGAGAACCGGAACCGGCATCTTTGCAAATCCCACCGTCGCATCCCAGCGCGGACGGGTCGCAGCACGTGCTCGGTCCTTGAGAACAGAACACAAAACCCTGCGGCCAGATATATTTTGCGCACACAGCGCGCCGGCAGGGTTCATAGAAAAGGTTACCCTTGATGAGCAAACTTATGCTGATCGACGCGGTCCACCCGGAAGAAACCCGGGTGGCACTCGTCGCAGATGGACGTGTCGATGATTTTGATTTCGAAGCGGCCGGCAAACGCCAATTACGCGGCA
>CALLCD010000062.1 GCA_938049795.1 uncultured Hyphomonadaceae bacterium
TGCCGCCGCCTTTGAATATGCTGGCCCGTATTGGGCCGCGCGCGGGGTGACGACTTATGCCTATGACCAGCGCGGCTTTGGCCGGTCGGTCGGGCGCGGTCAATGGCCCAAGGAAGAATTGATGCGCGAGGATCTGCGCGCCGCGGTACGCGTGGCCCGCCAAGCCCATCCTGACGCCACGCTGACCGTTGTTGGCATTTCGATGGGCGGCGCGGTGGCGATGACGGCGTTCGGGTCTGACACTCCGCCTGCGGGTGTTGACCGGCTAATCCTGTCGGGTCCGGGTCTACGCGGCTGGGGCGGTTTGCCATTTCACCATCGCGCAAGCCTCTGGGCCTCAACCAAGGTCCGCCCGGGATGGATTGTCGTGCCGCCGAAATTTGCGGTGCAGAAGATTACCCCGTCGGACAATTACGACATGCTCGTCCGGCGCGGACGTGACCCGCTCAACACATTCGACAACCGGATTGATCAGGTCTACGGCGTCGTCTCGGTCATGGAGAACGGGCACAAATCTGCGGGCCGACTGCCGCCAAACACGCTGATGCTCTATGGCGCAAAGGACGACATTATTCCCGAGACCTTTATGCGCCGGACGGCCCCCACGCTCGCCGCGCATGTGCGCACGGCCTATTACGAAAATGGCTATCATATGCTGATGCGTGATTTGCAGCATGAATTGGTGCTTGAGGACCAGCTTGCCTTCATGCGTTCGGCCGAGGCGGAGCTTCCTTCTGGTGCGCCGCCAATCCCTTGGGCACCGTAACGATTGCCGCTGGCAAAGCGATCACTCTTCGCTTGCCTGTCGGGGAGGGTTATGACAATGGAAGGCCAGTTTCTGACCAGATATTGCGTGGGGCGTTACTATGTTCGATCATTCTTCCTTTGATGGCCATGAAGATGTTCATTTTTTTCACGACGAGGCGAGTGGTCTCAAGGCTGTGATCGCCATTCACTCGACCGCGCTTGGCCCTGCGGCGGGCGGGTGCCGGATGTGGAATTATGCGTCCGGCGACGCGATGGTGACCGATGCGCTTCGGCTGTCCCAGGGGATGAGCTATAAGAATGCGATGGCCGGTCTGCCACTTGGTGGCGGCAAAGCGGTGATCTGGGGCAATGCGCATACGGATAAAAACCCCGAGCTGTTCCGCGCCTTTGGCCGCGCCGTTGAAAGCTTGCAGGGGCGCTACTGGACCGCCGAAGATGTCGGGCTAAGCCCCGAAGATCTCGCTGCGGCGGCCGAAGAGACGAAATATGCCGCCGGTCTTGAAAACGGCGTAGCGGCGAGCGGTGACCCAAGCCCCGTCACAGCCCTCGGCGTCTATCGCGGTATTCTCGAAACAGCGAAACGCGCCTTCGGTTCGGATGATCTCAGTGCACGGACGGTGGCGGTTCAGGGCGTCGGCCATGTCGGAAGCGATGTCTGCCGCCATTTGGCCAAGGCGGGCGCGAAACTGTTTGTTAGCGACGTCAACGAGCCGGCCCTGCGCCAGATCTCCGAAGAGACGGGCGCAACCATTGTGCCGTCCAATGACATCTACGACCAGCCTATGGACATTTTCTCGCCCAATGCCCTCGGCGCGATCATCAATGATGACACCATCGGACGGCTATCGGCCAAAGTGGTTGCGGGCGGGGCGAACAATCAGCTGGCGACCATCGACATGGGCGAGAAGCTCCGTCAGGCGGGCATTCTCTATGCACCCGATTATGTCATCAATGGCGGCGGGATCATCAATGTTGCCGCTGAAATCTCCGGCAATTATTCGCGCGACTGGGTGGACGGAAAACTCGACACGCTCATGGCCACGCTCGGCGATGTGCTCGATGAAGGCCTGTCAGGTGACCTGCCGACCAATCTCGTTGCAGACAAAATTGCCAAACAGCGGATTGGGCGGAGTGCTTAATCGGGGAGGATGCTCTCCTAGTCCTTCTTGCGCCCGAACAAACCGCCGAGCGCATTTCCCACGGCGTCCTCGACGGCATCCTCAACCGCGTCTTCAACCGTTTCCTGCACGGTCTCGGGCGTTGTCTCGGCACGGGGTGTTTCGGTCGGAGTGGGTGCGGCCGCTTCAGCAGTAGGTGCTTCGGGTCTGTTGCGACCCGTACCCAACGCACCGCCAAGCGCGCCGGTCAGCGCATTGCCCGCTGTATCGCCCAGAATACCGCCAACATTCTCTTCAACAAGCGCACCAACACGGTTCACGGCCTTACCTGCGAGCATATTCGTCAGCATGCTCGTGTCCGGTACAATCGAGGGCGCGAGCCAATCACCGGAGATCCGCAAAGGGATGCCGACATTGTTGACCTGAACATTGCTCAGATTCCCTTGTCCCGCCGTGTCCGCCGCGATCTGCAAAGACATATCGAGCGTTTGCTGACCAAGATTGATCTGCCCGAGCCCGTCTGCGCCAAAGGTCGAGCTCAATATATTCATCAGCTCGATCTGGGCGACACCATCGCGCACTTTGAGCACCGAATCGAAGGAGGTGAAATCGGTCTGCGTGCTCGGCGAGAGGCCAAGGTCGAACGAGCCGGATGCAAGGCTGGATCGCAAATCTGTCGTCGTGCGCAGCAATTGCCCGATATTGATGCCCTGCAAAGCGCCATTGGCGAGCGAGGCGCCGAAGTCACCATTGAGACTGTTCATAATGTCGTGAATGCTTGCGCCGCGTCCGGTAATGTCGAGCGAGAACTGGCCGTTGCCGGACAATTTGTCGAGCCCGACAAAGGTCTGCAAAATATCTTGCATAAGAATGCTGTTGCCGGTGAGCGCCATGCTGAGCTGCGGGGTGCCGCCAGACGTGTTCAGCCCGATATTGCCGCCCCATTGACCACCAAATGCGCTGAACTGCTCGATCACTGTTGTCAAATTCCCGCCCGCAAGATTTGCGCTGAGACGCGCATCCGAGAGCACAACCTTGTCAATTGTCAGGGCCGGACTGTTGATTCGTATGTCGGCATCTACCGTCTCTAGGCTTTCAAGCGCGAGCGGCGTCTTGCTCCAGCCCTT
>CALLCD010000063.1 GCA_938049795.1 uncultured Hyphomonadaceae bacterium
CGTATCAGAACCGCTGCCACCCTCAATCGTGTTCAGGCCGGTCCCGACGACGAATGTATCATTGCCTGCCCCGCCAGAGACCGTGTCATTGCCGCGCCCGCCATTGAGAATATTGTCCTCATCATCGCCGATCAGCGTGTCTGACCCATTGGTGCCGGTGATGTTCTCAATGTCAGTGAGCGTATCATTACCAGCTGCACCGCCCGTCGTGGTATTGTCCGCCAGATTGACATTGATCGCGCCGAAAAAGGCCGAATAATCAACCGTGTCCGAGCCGGTGCCGCCATCATAATCATTCAGACCGACGCCTGCGATAAATGTATCATTACCCGCACCGCCAAGCACAGAGTCATTGCCCCCGCCATCAATGATGGTGTCATCACCGCCACCACCCAAGACAAGGTCATTGCCCGCCAATGCGTCGATCAAATCATTCGCATCCGTGCCCACAAGCACATCGGTCGCATCGGTTGCCATTGGAGACAATTGAAGCTCTGTCGCTCCGGCATCAATGCCGTTAAGCGCGCCGAGGCCTGGCAGGTCGACCAACCGCTGATTACCATTGGCGTCAAAATTGGCTGGATCGTTTTCAGTCGCCACATCAAGGGCTGGATTGGACAAGCTTGCAAGGAGCGCGATTGTCTGAACAAGTCCACCATTATCGGCAATCACGCCGGCAAGAACGCCATTATTGTCAAAGGTCGCAGCAAAGACGTCAGATGCGTTCGCATTGATCACGCCATCAGAGGCATCTGTGTCTGCCCCCGAGCCAACAATATTGACGCCGCTGAAGGCCAACAGGCCGCTGGCCTCTTCACTCGAGGACGCTGTATTGCCGAGCACAATCGTATTGGTCAATAAGATGTCGCCCGTCGAAAACAGGCCGCCGCCCTGTCCCAACAAAGACGCATTGCCGCTGACAGTCGTATTTGTGAGATTGATTACGCCGGAAAACGAAGCCAGACCCGCGCCATCGGAGAACACACCCGACGTTGTGTTACCACTGATCGTGCTATTGGTTGCCGTAATCATGCCGAGCGCGAAGGCACCCGCACCTTGACCAAAGTCCATGTCGGTGGAGTTTCCGCTCAGCGTCGAGCCATTCAGCGTGATCGCCGCATCTCCATAGACGCCGCCGCCACGAGAAAATATCTCGAACGTGGCGTTCCCATCCACTGTGCTGTCTTCGATCAGGATATCTCCAACGCCGGAGATCCCGCCACCCTGGCTGTCTTCACCAAGGGTCGCATTGTCATTCACCGTGCTGTTGGTGACTGTGATCGTGCCCTCTCCAAAGACACCCCCGCCATTGGCAAACTCTCCCAAAGTCGAGTTCCCGCTGATATTGGACTCGGTAATCGTCAAGTCTGCAGCGGAGAATACGCCGCCACCATCATTGATGTTGTCACCGTCAAACGTGTCATCGGCGGTCGTACGGCCGCCGGTGATGGTCAATCCGCTCAATGTCGTTGTCGCGTCCATGTCAGATATATTGAACACACGTGAGTTATCAGAGAGCTGCGCCTGCGAACTCATATTGATATCTGTAATATCAAAGCCATCAAGCGTCACATCATCGCCATTGGCATCGCCTGTAATGACGACATCACCACCTGCCGACAATCCATCAATCGTGACTGCATCGGTGATTTCAAGCTCGCCTTCGGTCAGCCGGATGACCGCATCACCTTCGAATGCGTCTCCGAGGCCCGACGCAAAAGTAATTGTGTCTGCACCCGCTTGCGCATTGGCAAAGGCAATTGCCTCACGCAGAGATGTCTGACCATCAAACTCATCGACGATATCGGCCGTTGTGGTGACCAACAGGCCGCTGTCTTCCGGGGCCACAGCCTGAGCCTGAAGCTCGACAGCTCCGGCATCTGTCGTGCCGCCATTGTCAATTGCGCCCTGATCAACATCACGCGAATTTCCATTGGCGTCGGTTCCTACGCCCATTGGTGCATCACCGATATCGAGCGCTGGATTGAGGACATCGTTCAAAAGGGCAACTGTGTTTACAGGCCCACCATTGTCGGCCAACAGACCGGCATCAATGCCATTATTGTCCACGACATCCGCAAACACATCGGCACCATCGGCAATTATCACGCCGGCTGAACTGGAGGTGCCAGACCCGCCAAGAATATTGACCCCGTTAAAGGTCTCCGAGGTGCTGGAAAATTCACCAAAATCATTGGTTGGACTGCCGCCCGCTACATTTCCCAGAAGGATCGTATTGGTTAGCGAAAGTTCGTTTGTGAACACCCCGCCCCCGGCCGTTGCGGTCGCCCCGGTTGAATTGCCCGTCACGGTGCTATTGATGAGTGTTGCCGTGTCGCCCGCAAAGATCCCGCCTGCATCGGCATCATCGCCTGACACCGAATTGCCGCTGACCGTCGTGTTGACAAGTATGACGGAACTGTCGCCAAAGACAGCGCCACCATCGGCATTCTCACCAGACGTCGCGTTCCCGCTCAGCGTGCTGCTCGTGAGCATTATCTCGTCATTTGCGGCGATGCCAGCACCGAAAGCGCCGTCGCCGGTCGTTATGTTGTCGCTGATGGTCGTGCCCGTCGCAGTGACCGTCGTTGTGCCGAAAATGCCCCCGCCCTGGGAAAATACGCCCGTGGTGACGTTTCCGCTCACCGTGCTGCCGGTCAGCGTTACCGCGCCATCCGAGAAAATACCGCCGCCGTCGGCATTGAAACCAGATGCCGAGTTCCCGCTGATCGACGTGTTCTGCAAAATCAGATCAGCGGCCGAGAAAATACCGCCGCCATCCGTGTTGCCAGCCACATCGCTGCCAACGGTGCGGCCGCCGGTGATGGTTAGGTCTGTCAGAGTTGTCGTTGCCGTGCTGTCCGTGATGTTGAGCACACGGGAATTGTCATCAAGGACATCTTCGGTGACCGAAAAGCTCTCGACAACATCGGTGATGTTCGTGCCCGTTTGCAGGACATCATCGGCATTTGCGTCTCCTGTAATCACGATATTGCCCGCGGCCGAAGACCCATCAATCGTGATCGCATCGGTGATGTTCAACTGGCCGAGCGTCAGCCGGATCAGGCTGCCCGCATCATCCGCAAAGACAGAGCTATCAAACACAATCGTATCTTCACCGGCAGTGGCATTGGCCAAAGAAATTGCTTCACGCAGAGACAGTCCGTCTCCACCCGGATTGGCTCTACTGGCTCCCGTATCATTCTCATCAATTGCGGTCGTTACGGTAAAGATAGACATTAACGTGCTCTCCATAGGCATCAGAACGAGTGCGGACAGTCCGAACTTTTCCAATTACAACGCAAACTATATGCCAAATGGGATTTCTAACCCACCCCGGAGCAGAACACAGATGTCAAAAAATGCGACGCGCAACGGTCACGGGATCAATTGTAAATCTAGGCCGAGCGGCACCAGGCATTGACCTATATCAGGTACGCGTCATCAAATATAATTTGCCCAGTTGCGTCGAGTTCGATACCGAGATCCAAGGTGAGCAGGTCGACCCCGTCTTGCTGGAGGTTTGCGGCAGAGGCAGGCATTTCCTGATCAAGGTCAAAGCTGTCAGGGTCAAAGGATACAGGCGGCAAGGACGCGCTGGTGACGAAGACGAAGGTGTCTTCGCTTTCATCTGCGGACGCGCTCGAGACACTGCTCTGCTCGGCTGTGGCACTTCCATCTCGGTCGAGGATTGCCGATCCGCTGCCGCCGAAGCCGAAGTCGCTAGCGG
>CALLCD010000064.1 GCA_938049795.1 uncultured Hyphomonadaceae bacterium
CGTGAAATTAAGGTTCAAGGCCGAGCGTTTCCCAGATTTTTTTGGCTGGAATCATCTGCTCACGGTCTTCCGCCTGTTCGATGGATGCGCGGACTTTGGCCGCTTTCCATGTTAGGAAATCGGAATCTGTCCGTTCACTCCCGAGCGGCGATGTGTGCTCGGCGATCGGGTCTGGTTTTGCGTCCGTTTTGTTCATGGGCTTATGACTAGCACAGTTTCGGCCAAAATTGTGCGGAAAATTTGCACAAGGTGTAAGGCACTCAAGCCGATAGATCGAACCTCAGCGCCCATGCGGTATGTCGAGCCTGCTAATTCAGCGCATCAAAAATGTTCCAGGCGCTTTGGTCGAATTTGACGCGGAGGCGGAGGAAGAAGCCGGAGCGGTTGAGGCGTTCGAAGCGTTCTTCGCGGACTTCGGAATAATTATAACCGAGGCCGACGAGGAAATTGTCGACGAGTTTGAAACTCATTTCGCCGCCGACGCCCCAGACGAGATTGTCCAGTTCGCTGTCGCCGATCAGGCTGGCATTTAGGGCCAGATTGATGCGCTGGTGGACATCAAGTTCCGCGCCGCCCTGGGCGAGGAGCGTCGTCGAGCTTTCGGTGAAGTTCTGGCCTTTGAAGCCGAATTGCTGTCCGGCAAGACGCCCGCGCCAGCGGACCAGTTTGCCCGGTTGCCATTCGCCGCCGACAGACCAGATGTGACGCTGTTCTTCGAAAGCGGGGCTGTCATCGACCTCGTATTCATACCAGGCGAGCGCATTGAGCCGGTTGTGGGCTTTGGGCCGGTAGGCTGCGCCCGCTCGTAGCCGGTCACGCTCGCGGCGTTCGCCGCCGGATTCGGTCTGGGCGTAGCGATTGCGCGCGAGGAAGGTGATGTCTTTCCAGCGTTGTCCGGCGCTGGTGGAGGCGAACCATGAGCGCTGTCCGCCCTCGCGTGCGGCATATTCAATGTCGCCATCGAGAATGCGGGACTGGTCTTCAGGCTCCCAGGTTGCGCCGAGGCTGATGGCGGTGTTGCGGCGGAACTGTTTGCCGATGGGCTGGACGTGTTCGACGCGGGTGCGCAGGCTCAGGCTTGGCGAGACGGACCATCCGGCGCTGAGCCCATTGGCAACGCCGCTGTCGAAGAAGCCCCTATTGGAGCGGTACTCGGAGAAGGCAGTGACGCGGTCGGTCCAGCGATACTCTCCACCAAGGCGCAGGGTGACATCATCATTAAACGTGTCGGCGAGGCCGAAGCTGCCAGAGCGCGAGCCGGAATATTCGCCCTGCGCATAGAGACGGGCTTTGGGCGAGAGGGCGTAGTCGGCGCCGAGGGCGAAGCGGGACTGGGTGCCGCTTGTGACTTCTTGCTCGGCTTCGAGGTCTACGGTGAGATTGGCGAGTTTTTTGGGTGACCAGCCGACACCGGCGATAACGGTCAGCGCGTCTTCGCTTGCGCCGGAGGCATTGGTGTCGTCCACGAACCGGCTGCCGACCCGCACGCGCAATGTGTCGCTGATGACGGTTTCGTAGCGCCCGACAAGGCCGTAGCGTTCGGCGTCGCTGGTCTGGTCGGCGGTGTAGATGCCCTCACCTGTCAGCGTGCCCGGGCCTAAGCGGCGATTGGCGAAAATGCGCGCTTCATCGCGGCCGGCATTGACGCCTGCGCCCGGGGCATTGAAATCATTGGTCGTGGTGGCGAGGCGTGCGCCGAATGCGCCTTTTTCGGTTTGCTGTTCATAGCTGAGGCGAAGGCCGGTGCCGTCGCGGTCTTGGGGGTCGATGGACTGGGCGGCTTCAAATTCGAGCCGTCCGGTCTGGCCGATATTGGCCGCAATATAGGCGGCGCGCACGGTTTGGTCGTCGGGGGAGCCTTGCGGGCCGTCGGAGGTGAGTTGGCGGTAGCCGACCGAGAGCCAGTCTGTCAGCGTGAGGCCCGCTTCGCCGCCAAAGAGCCAATAGTCTTCGCCATTGCCGGGGTCGGTTTCGAAAGTGACACGCACGGCGACCGGATTGAGATCGGCATCGCGTGAACCGATGGGGCGGTTGAAGATCAGCGTGCCGTTGAAGAAATCGAGCGTATAGTCGGAGAAGCGGCCAAGGCGTTCGGTCCGGATGATGACATCGGGCTGGTCGCGGTCGCGGGTGATCAGCTCGACCGTTTCGGAGTTTTCGATGACATTGTTGACGTTGAGATTGTAGGGGCCGGAAATTCCGAGCGCGGGCAGTTCGACGATGATCTGGCCGGTATCGGTTTCGCCAGCATAGAGATCGACGCTGAACCGTCCGGCTTCGATGTGGGCTTTAGCGCCTTCGAGGGTGCGCTGGAATGTGCCAAGCTGGAGCGCCTGGGAGGCGGCGTCAAAGGCAACATCGCCGAACAGGACATAGGAGCTGCCATGTTCGATTTTGGCAAAGGTCTTGCCGCGCGAACGGGCGTCAAAGCCGCGTTCTGACTGATCGCCATAGACGGGGTAGAACTCGTCCGGCTCGACGCTGCGGAACAGGCCGCTGTCGGGATCACGGGCGCTGTCATGCCGGAAGGTCAGGAGGGAGTTTCCAAACAGGCGGCCTTTCAGGAAGACAGCGCCCTCGACACCTTCTTCGGTGTCTTCGAAGGGGGAGATTTCATCGCGGCCGAAAATGTCCGGCAGGCTGGAGGTGCCATTGGCGGCAATGCCGAGCGCGCCTTCGACGTAACCTACGGCAATCCGGTCGCCATCAATGGCGGGGGTGAAGCGGATTTTCGCTTCGCTGGGGCCGAACGGGGTTTCGATACGGATGGTCCGTGTGCCGACAAGATCGGACGGGCGCAGCATGATGTCGGCCTGTCCGTCCTCGATCAGCGTTTGGAGCCCCGGGGTCTGTTCGCTCGTATCGTTGACATCGAACCTGTCTTCGGTGGCATGCAAGGTGGCTTCGACGAGGGCGGCGGCGGGGCGGCCTTCGGCGTCTACAACTTGCAGGCGGATCGGGATCGGGCGGGACGGATCGGCAATGGCGGTGGCTGGCGCGAGGAACTGTACGCGGGCAGCTTCACCAGGGGCTGTGATGCGGACGGTCTCGACGCTTCTGGGGTTGCCAAACCCGTCGCGGCCGGTGAGCACAAATTCGTTCTCGCCCGCTTGCAATGGCAGCGCGACATATTCGAGCGTCTGATGGGTGCCGTTGGACATGCGCTGGCCGATGCGGTCTGCGCTGATGGGGGTGCCGTTGAGGGTGAGATCGAGGACGAGATTGTCCGGCGCTGTGGCGCGCACGGAGATGGTGCGCTGGATGATCTGGTCCTGATCGAACAGATCGGCGAAGTGGATGCCGTCCGGCGCATTGGCGAGCAATTCGGGCAAGTTCGAGGTGGCGGCGATGGGGCGCGCGGCCTCCGGGGGGGCTGCTGTGCCCTTTGCGGGCGTGACCGATGCGAGATTGGCGGTTTCAGGGGCACTGGCGTGGCGGGTTTCGATGCCGCGGCTGACTTGATCGAAGGCGACGGCCTGGGCGGAAGGGCCTTGGGCCGCGCGGGCAGGTCCGGCGGATGGGTCGGTTGCGAAATGTGCGTTTAAGGCTTCAAGCCGTGCGCGGATATTGGCGAGGACATCTTCTCCGCAACCCGAAACAGCGAAGTTCTCGGTGCGGACCTCCCCTGCGCGCAGCGGGACAAAGCGTGAGCCGCCGCGTCCGGCGTCAAGCGTGCGGGTCGTTGCAACATGGGTGCCCGCTGGCAAGCTTCGCTCGCGAATGTCGAGCACATGGGTGCGCGGATCAAGCTGGGAGAGAGAGAAGCGGCCCGCGCCATCGGTGATGACGGAGAGGCCTTCCTGGGTGTGGAGCTGAATGCCGGGGATGCCCGGCTCGTTCGGTCCGTTTTGTAAGCCATTGGCATCGCAATCGAGGAAGACTTTGCCGAGGATGACGCCTTCGCGCGAGAAGACGCCATTATCATTGTTAAGGACCACGGTGACGGAGTCGGTGTTGGAGGTGACCTCTGCGCCAAAGCCGACGAGATCTCCGGCGGCGACGGCGCGGTTGGTTTTGTCGCCCCGGCCCGCTGTGGGCAGGACGCGGGCGGCATAGGTGACGCTGACTTTCTCGTTGGGCTGGAGCAGGCCGAGGGGGAAGACGAATTGGCCGAGTGCGTTCAGAGCCGGATCAGCCAATGGGCCACCCTCGAGCAGGACGGAGCCCCCGATCAGGTCAACACCGCGCGGCAGGTCATTGTAAATCTCGGTTTGCTGGACGGCAATCGGGGATGTGTTCTGGACTTCGATTGTGTACTGGATGACATCCCCAAGCTGGACCTCGCGGCGGTCAGCGGAAATGGCAAGCCGCAGCGCGCCATCCAAATTTGGGTCCACGGGGACGTCTACGGTGAGCGTGCTTGTCGAGGCGATTGTAAAGGGTTCGGCATAGGAGGCGTCGGCGAGGACATTGCGGCCAAAGCCGACAAAGCTTGTCCGGCCCGAGGGGGCTTGCAGGTCGCCTTGCGGGGTGACGCGGATAGAGTGGACACCTTCAAGCTCTGGCCGGATTTCGTAGAAGCCTTCGGCATCGGTGACGGTTTCGTCCAGGGTGAAGCCAAATTGATCGAGCAGTTCGACCCGTGCACCCGGGACGGGTTCATTGGTTGAGGACAGGAAGACGGCGCCTGCGGGGGAGAGCGCGAGACCGCCGGAGAGGTTCGGGTCGCATTCGACGCTGGCCTCTATGGTCGAGCGGCGCGCACCTTGCAAGATGCCGTCATTTTCAAGCACGCTTGTGTCGTCTGCGACGGGCACATCGGACAGGCGGAAAATGCCGGAGTTCGGGGCGGTTTCGGTGGCGGTGTAGGTTTCAAGGTCGCCGCTTGGCGTGGTGATCAGGGTGACTTGCGCCTGGTCGATCTCGGCGGAGAGATTACATGCGCCCGAGGAGACTTCGACAAAGACCAGCTCGTCGAAGGCGGTTTCGGAGATCGGGTCTGCGAAATCATCACGGCCGAAGAAGACGATGTCTCCGCCCTCCCCGTCAATCGGTGTGCTGACAAGATTGGAACTGGTCAGGAGAGATGATTCGGTTGGGCTGGGCAGGAAAAACTCGGCCTCATTGGTGATGGAGAGGCCGCCCGTATGTTCGCCAATTTCGACGGTGAACTGCATGTCAATCGAGGTCGAGGCGGGCAGCGGGACGGTGGAGACAAAGCCGATGGCGTCGATCTCGGTTGGATTTGTCGGTTCGGTGCGGGTCCAGTTTTCGGGGGCATCGCCGCGCCGGTGGAAGACGGGATCGAAATTGACCGCATCAACAATGCGTTTGAAGTCCGTGTTGACGGGGATGTTGTCGCGCACGAACAGCAGGGGCTGCTCAACACCGTCAAGCCGTAGGGGCAGGCCGTCAAAATCGGTCGAAGGCAGGATCGGGTCGTCGGAATTGTTGCGCAGGTTCAACGTATAGGTGATCTCGCCACCGCTCTGGTTTTCGGTGACGCTGGTGGATTTTTGCAGGCTTGCGACGCGGTCTGTGACAATGACGGTGCCGCGTGCGCCGAGCGGCTCGACGCTAGCCTCACTGGGAGGTCCTGCGACAATTGCTGCGGCGGCCTGCCCGCTGAAAGATGAGGCTGCCCCTATGATGGAGGCTTGCAGATTGCCAAAGGCCAGACTGTCCGCTTGCGCGGTGTCAGGGACACGGACATCGACAAGGATGCCGGCCTGCTGGTCAATGTCGATGTCGATCTGGGTGGTGGTTGTCAGCCGCTCGTCGCCAGCATCAATTTTGCCATTTTCATTGCGATCGACATAGGCCAGGGCGCGGGAGAAGTCATAGGTGCCGCCAAAGTCGCCGAAATCGGCTATGACCGAGACAGGGACATTGCCAGTGTTCTCGATCTGGAAGGCGAACAGGGCATTGTCGCCGGGCGCGCGGACAAAGGTCTGGTCGGTGGAAATGGCGATGGCGGGCACGTCGCCGATCCGCGTCAGGACGCTGTTGCTCTGGACGGTTTCGGTCAAGCCGAGGCGTGTGTTCAGATAGGTGACGGAGGCGACGTTCGCGATGTCGGTGCCGCTGGCGGGCGGCTTTGCCTGGCTCGAGGGCGCAGACAGGCCGGCGGCGAGCGCCAGACCTGTGGCGCGCAAGGCGGGGCTGATTTTCTGTGACATGAGGCGAACTCCATTGGGACTCTACAAACGGGATATTGTGTGGGTGCGGTCTGCAAGGGCGGTAGAAACCGCACCCACCAGGAACAGATCAATCAGCCAGTTGGTGCCGTTAGGCCGGTTGATCTGTTCTTGTGTCGGGGCTCGGGCAAATGAGTTTGCCAAAGCCGATCATAGTCTGGTGGGCGCAATCGTAAGGGCGGAGAAATGCGCCCACCAGTTTCAAGTCCGGAGAGTGGGACTTGAATTTCGTCAGGAGAGGGATGATCTGGTCGCCCCTCCCCCGAGGCTTATTCGTCGATCTGCACGGTGAAGCGCACCTCCGCACGCTGACCGGGGGTCAGGGCAAATCCGCTTGTGTTGCTGGACGTTGCCACAAGGCCGGTCTCTTCATCGAGCGGCAGGACAGGAAGGGTTGCCGCCGTGCCGTTGATGGTGAAGCTTGCGGTGCAGGCGCCGCCACAATCTTCGACACTGGTGAAGGACGGTGTCGTGTCGCGGATGACCACATCTGACGCATCCGAGAAGCCGGAATTGTCGGCGCGGATCTGGTAGACAAGACAATGGCCCGGGTCTGCACCCTGGGAGGCTTGCGAGAAGGTCGTCTCGGGTGTGCCGTCGCAATCCTCATCCACGGCCTGTTCTTTGACAAAGGAAATGTCGCCGGAGACCACGGTGATCGTGTCGATGACTTCATTATTGGTCAGATCCTGATCGGTCACTGCGCCGGTGGCTGTGGTCAGTGCGGACGCGACGGTAACATCGCCGGTTTCCTGAATGCCGAGCGTTGCGGTCGAAGGCACCTGAATGCGGACAAAGACGCGGGCGACTTCTTCGGGCGACAGACCGGCCACACCGTCCGGGCCGACAAGCTCGGAGACATTGGTGACAACAGGGTCGGCCGCGTCGAGTATGCCATTGTCATTGGCATCAAAGTAGAGCGCTGCGGTGAAGCCATTATCGGTGAACGGATCGGTTGACCCGGGGTTGATAAGGCCGGTCAGGATGGCAGAGTTACCAAGATTGGTGATCGTGTGCGAGGTGACCGCGACGCCGCCGGGGGCTGCCTGGGTTGTGGTGTTGGAAATAATTTCCAGGTCCACAATCTCGTTGACGGTCACTTCGTTCAGCACGCTATCGCTTGCGCCGTTCGAAGGCGAGGTTGCGAACACTTCGAACGGTTGATCAACGGGCGGTGCGCCTTCGGGGACGGTGATGACGACCGTGTAGTTGAAGGTGGCCGGATTGCTCGCTGTTGGGATAAGCGCGCCGGTGTTCTGGACGGGTTGGCCATCTGGTCCGATGAATGTCGCGACCCAGCCTTCGGGCAGTGGCGCGGTTGTCAGTTCGAACGTGTTGGCCGGGCTGCCCGCAGGGACGGAGACTTGCATCGGGAAGCTGATTGTGCCGCCCGGGTCGGTGGTCATGTTTTCAAACGGATCGCCATTGTTATCGCGATTGCCGGTGCCGATGCCTGTGGTGGGGGTGCCGCCGGTATCGGTGTTGGCGAGATCAATTGACGGGGCAATAACTGCGCCGTTAAAGACCGCTTCGGTTGAGTTTTGCGTGCCTGGATCGACTTGCGACGTGGCGGTCACGGTTGCGGCAAAGCCTGCAGGGGACGCGACTTCGGGTGTGCCGACGGGGAGTGTTGCGACCAGTTGGACGTGGACGCTTTCGCCCGCCTGCAAGGTCACTTCATCGCCGACAAGCGGGGTGACGCCATCGGCGGCGGCGAGATCAAACACCGTGCCCATCGGGAAACTGTCGGTCGGGACGGACAGGCTGAGCGTGTCTGTGCCATTGCCGAGATTGCTCAGGACAAAGTCGAAATTGATTGAGCCACCCGCGAACGTGTCGGTCAGATTGGTGACCGTATCGTCGAGCGTGCGGTCTGCGTCATTGGCCGAGGGGTCGGCGGCATCGAGATTGCCGGGGCCATCATCAAGACCTGCGGCGAGCGCTGTCAGACCGGCCGCATCGGCGAGCGTCAGGGCGGCGGCGGGAGCCACGGTGACCGTTGACGTGTTGGATGGGGTGCTGGTCTGGGTCGATGTGGTGACGGTGGCAATGTTCTCGAAGCCGCCTTGGGGCGCTGCGGTGACAATATAGTTGAAGCCGACCGAGGCGCTGCGTCCGGCGGGAACCGTGTCGATTGTGGCGGCGACGGTGAGCGGGCCGGTGAAGCGGTAATCGAGCGTGGCGCCCTGCCCGTTGGTGGCGTCAACATTGCCCGAGGCGTCGGTGATTGTCGCATTGGGGGCGTCTGACCAGCGGCCGGATTCGTCGACATAGGTCAGCGTAATCGGTGTGCCGGCTTCATTGGTTGCAGGCAGAATGTCTTCGATCAGGACATTGGTTGCGTCGCCAATGCCGCTATTGGTGTATTGCAGATTCACCGAGATGGTGTCGCCAACGCTGATCACGCCATTGCCATCGGCATCGACGAGGAGCGACTGGTCTTTCTGGACGGTCAGGATGCCATCGGTCGTGATGTCTACGGTGTCCGTATTGGTCGCGGACTGGAGCGTTTCTCCCGGTGCGGTTGAACCTTGGCTTGTGGCGGTCAGGGTGAAATCATTGCCGTCCCCTGCTGCGGCGGCGCCCGGAATCGTGGCGCGGACAACGAGGCCGAGGCTCTCGCCTGCCAGGATGGCCGGTGTGAGCGTAATCGGGGTGGCATTGTCAGGGACGCCATCCTGATCGGCGTCGAGGAAGATGGCGATATTGGTCAGCGTGAAGTCATCCCCTGCCGCCGTCTCGTCAATGGCGAGGGTGAACTGATCGTCCGTGTTGCCATTATTGGTCAGGGTGTGCGGGAAGAAGGTGAAGCCGCCGGGCGCGCCATTGCGGGTCTGGCTGGCGGTGAGATCTAGTCCGTAGACCTCGTTGACAATTGTCTCGACGAGGTTCGACTGGACGGTGACTTGCGTACCTTCGGAGGTGTAGGTTGCGGCCGCCTGATTGCCGATCACAGTATCGGCGGGGGGCGGCTCGGCCAGAGCGGCTCCAATGGTGAGCGCGGTGATGCTGACCGCCATTGCGGGGATGAGCGTGCGCTTGGCGACGGATCGGGTGATGGTTTGATATTTAGACATAGGTTTCCTGCTCCTCGGCGAGGTCGAAATAATATACTGTTGTTTTTATTCGTTATTTCTAGTTGTTGACTCGAATCCGGTAGGAAACCGAAATTTCCTCCCCCGGGGCTAGGGCATTGGGCATACGCCATCTCAATGCGTCATATTCTTCAGGCTGAACTTCGGTGGCGACCAGAGCGCCGGTCTCGTCCTGAACATATCTGATTACCGGCTCAAGGCTCCAGCCTAGCCCCGGGACGTGGACTTCCATTTCGCTCTGGAAGCCCTCAACAGAGGTGACCGAAAGATAGGTCGTCTGATCGGGGACATCGCCCAGAACGATGAAATTCTCCAGCGGGTCATCGGTCGCGTTCCGGTAGTCGATATCGTATTCGATGATGCCGCCCGGCTCGATCTCTACGGCAGGGCTCATCTGTTCTGCGCCGTCTTCCTCTATGGTGATGGCGTAGGCGGTGAGCGTGGCTTCGACCTCGCCCTCGCCGGCCAGCGCCGACGCAGATGCCATCAGGCCAACCATCGCAGCGGCCAGACAGCGCACCGCCGTGCGGGCGACACGCCTCGAGCGGATTTTGCGTTCACACGTCTTTGACACAGATAACATGGTTGCCTCCCTTTGTTCCATGACCGCAACTTAGCGGGGAAGAGTTACCAAAAATCTAATTGTCTACACTTTTTGCGTGTGCTGATACGCTGTTTTTGTTGTGTATTTTTTTGAATGCGGTGAATTTTCTAGGCAGTTTTCTACCTTGTCGTGCAGTTTTCGACGCTTGAGCACGATCAGGGCGTGCAATTTTCGCTGCGAATAGAATTCCCTAAAACTCTTCCAATCCGACCAGGGCTTTGGCGTAGGCTTCGGCGGAGAAGGGTTGGAGGTCTTCGGCCCGTTCGCCGACGCCGACAAAGTGGATGGGCAGGGCGTGGGCTTCGGCGATGGCGACGAGAACGCCGCCTTTGGCTGTGCCGTCGAGTTTGGTCATGACGAGGCCGGTGACCCCTGCCGTGTGGCGGAAGGCTTCGACTTGGCTGAGCGCGTTTTGCCCGACCGTTGCATCGAGCACGAGGATGACATCATGCGGGGCGTCGGGGTCAAGTTTCTGCACGACACGGACGACTTTTGACAATTCGCTCATCAGCTCGCTCTTGTTTTGCAAGCGCCCTGCCGTGTCGACCAGAACGAGGTCGAAGTTTTCGGCTTTGGCTTTTTCGACCGCTTCATAGACGAGCCCTGCGGCATCTGCGCCGGGCGCTTTGGCGATGACGGGGATGCCGGCGCGTTCGCCCCAGACGGTCAGCTGTTCGATAGCGGCGGCGCGGAAGGTGTCGGCGGCGACGAGCATGGCTTTTGCCCCCTGCTCTTGCAGGCGTGAGGCGATTTTGCCGAGTGTCGTGGTTTTACCGGAGCCGTTGACGCCGACGAATAGGACCACGCGGGGGCGCGGGCCGTCGGCGAAATCTATGACCTCTTGCCGCGGGGCCATGATGGTTTGGATTTCTCCGGCGAGGGCCTGTTTGATCTCTTCGTCGGTGATTTCCTTGTCGAAGCGGTCTTTGGCGATGTTTTTGGTGACGGTGCGCGCGACGGATGTTCCGAGGTCGGACATGATGAGCAGGTCTTCGAGCTCTTCGAGCGTGTCATCG
>CALLCD010000065.1 GCA_938049795.1 uncultured Hyphomonadaceae bacterium
GCGGATTTTGGCTATGGCTTCGGCGCGATAGGCGGCCATTGTCCAGTCACCTTTGAGCCCCGCAATCTTGTGCGTGAAATTGTGTAGCATCTGACGGCCATGAACGGTGTGGACGACTTCGGGGTGGAACTGGGTGCCGTAGAATTTGCGGGTCTCGTCGGCGATGACGGCGAAGGGCGCACCATCAGAGCGGGCGATGATCTCGAACCCGCCGGCCATTTGCGCGACATGGTCGCCGTGGCTCATCCAGACCTCTTCGGTGTCACCTTCAAACAGGCCATCAAACAGGGCGGACTGGCCGATTTTTTCGATATGGGCGCGGCCAAACTCTCGGCTGGTTCCGCTTTCAACGCGTCCGCCAAGCTGTTCCATCATGGTCTGTTGGCCGTAACAGATGCCAAGCACGGGGACGCCAAGGGTGAACACGGCATCGTCGGCGCGCGGGCTGTCGGCGGTGGTGACGCTGGCGGGGCCGCCGGAGAGGATAATGGCTTGTGGATTATAAGTGGCGAGGGCGGCGGCATCGACCTTGTTAAACGGGTGGATTTCGCAATAGACCCCGCTTTCGCGCAGGCGCCGCGCGATGAGCTGGGTCACCTGCGAGCCGAAGTCTATGATGAGGGCGCGTTCGTGATTCGTCTGGTCCATTCGCCCGTCTAACGCCCGCGCCGGTTTTGGGCAAGTGCGGGCATCGGGCCTTGGGTGTTTTTGGCCCGCGTGGCTAGAAGCCGGTGCTGTCGCGGCGTTTGCGCATCCAGCCGCCTTCCGCGACGAGTGGGTCTGATTTTGGTTTGACGCGTGGGGTTGGCGCGGGGGCTGGTTTGGTGGCGCGCTTTGCGGGGGTTGAGGGGCTTTGGCGGCCGAAGACGGGTTTTGGCGCGGCTTGTGGTGGGGCCGGACGGGCGGGGTTGGGGCGACCGAAGCCGATATCGCCTTGGGTCTTTTGGGGCTTGGGGGGATTGGCCGGTGCGCCGCCCTTGCCGAAATCGTGGCTCTGCTGGATGTGGTCGCCGAAGATTGTGTTGCGTGCGAGATAGCCGCCGATTGAGGTCATCAACTCGTCAGGCTTGATGCCGATAATGGGCACGCTCTCGGTGCCGCCACCGAAGAATGTCGAGGCTTTGCCGTAAAGCGTGTCCTTTTTGTCCTTGCGGGAGAAAGCGAGCATTTTGCGCGAGGAGAAAAGACCAGTGCGGATGGTGGCGATTTTGAAGTCATCGACCTCATTCCACGCATAGGTGCGGATTTTCCAGAGGTTTTGTGTCTTGATGCCTTGGGGGCTGAGCTCGAGCCGGCCCATTTTTCCGCTGCCCAGACCGGCGCAGGTCAGCGCGAAGAGGAGGCAAATCCAACCAACCGAAGGGAGGATCAAGCCCAAAAGGAGCAGAATTGCCGCGCCCGTATACCACTTGGCCGGTGTTGGGCGAATGATGGTGGTGTCGTTCTTGGTCTCGATCATGATCTGTCTCCCTCTGGCTTAAGATAGGTCAGAGAGCTGAATATTTACCAATATATATATGTTGAATTTTATGGAGTTTTGGGGTGACCTAAGTGATACCGAGCGCGCGGTCGCGGAAGGCGTTCATTAGATCGGCAAGGGCTTCGGGCTTCATGCCGAACGAGTCTGAAAGTTGGGCTGTGGCTCCGACAAGGGCTCTGTTGACGCTGGCAAGGCGGGTGCCTTCGTCTTCGAGGCGATCAAAACAGACGAATTTATTGGTCTTGAATAGGCCAACGCCGACGCCGTAAACGCCGAAATCGGAGACCTCGTCCCAGCGGCAGGTCAGCGTGCGTCCGGCCATGCTCTGTTCGAACCCATCGGGGCTAAGTGTCAGCCGACCCGGCTTGATGATTTGCCAGAGGAAGACCAGACCGCACAGTCCGAAAAAGGCAAGGCACAGTCCTCCGACAATTGTGTCGCCGCTGCTGACCATCAGCACGCCGCCCAGAATAAGCGGCGAGACAAGCGCGAGGAGGCCCAGCCATTTAAGGCGTGAGCCGCGCAGTTCCAGCGTGTCAGGCAAATCGGTCATGGCGCGAGCCTAGGCGGTGCGCCGCATGACTGCAAAGAAAAATCCGTCCGTGCCCGCGCGTCTCGGGGTGAGCCGGACGCCGCCATCGGGGCCTTGGCCTGCGCGGACGGCCGCTGCGCCTTGCTCGGTTAACAGGCTCGAGGCGATGGCAGCGTCGGCGGCGCTTTCCTGCGCGAAGTCCGAGTGGTTTGCGAGAAATTCGGCCACGCGGTCCTCGTCTTCTTCCATCAGGAAGGAGCATGTGGCGTAGACGAGCCGTCCGCCCGGTTTGACGAAGGCCGAAGCGGATTTGAGAATTTCGGTCTGTTCTTCGATACGTTTGGCAAGCGCGCTTTGTTTGACGCGCCATTTGCTGTCGGGCCGTCTGCGCCATGTGCCTGTGCCGGTGCAGGGGGCATCAACGAAGACGACATCCATCGCGCCGCGCAAGGCTTCGAGCATGATGGGCGTGTCGGGATGGCAAAGCTGGACATTGTGCGCGCCGGAGCGTTTCAGGCGCGGGATGAGCGCGGAGAGCCGCCGCCCGTCAATATCATAAGCGTGGACCTGGCCTTTGCCATCAAGCGCTGCGGCGAGGGCGAGGGTTTTGCCGCCGCCGCCTGCGCAATAGTCGAGGATCTGCTCGCCCGCCTGGACGTTGGCTGCGGCGGCTGCGATCTGGCTTCCGGCGTCTTGTACTTCGACCCAGCCTTTGGAATAGGCG
>CALLCD010000066.1 GCA_938049795.1 uncultured Hyphomonadaceae bacterium
GACGGCGATGATGAGGTCTTGGTTCAGCTCGTCATTTTCGAACGCGGTGCGGACATCGGCCTGATTGTCGAACACGCGCACGGGCGCGCGGACGGTGCGGTGTTCGGGTTTGACGGCGGAGACTTTGATCATGCCGCGTCCAAGTTCGCCCTCGAGCAGAGCCAAGCCGCCCTCGGGGCTGAACGGGCTGGCGGCGGTGCGCAAGATTTCCGTGTCGCGGCTGAGCGTGGGGGCTGGGCGGAAAGCGAGCGTGTCGCCGTCGAGCCAAGGTTCGAGTGTCTGGTCGGCGAGCGTGCCGTAAATCGTTTTGGCGTTTGGGTCCATGAGACCGGCATCAATCAGCTCACGGATGACAAAACCGAGACCGCCTGCGGCGTGGAAATGGTTCACATCGGCGGGGCCATTGGGATAGATGCGGCATAGGAGCGGCGTGATGGCGGAGAGGTCGGCCATGTCTTCGAGCGTGATGATGAGACCGGCGCCTGCGGCCATGGCGGGCAAGTGTAGCGCGTGATTGGTCGAGCCGCCGGTGGCCATCAGCCCGACGATTGCGTTGACGATGGAGTGGGCTTCGATCATTTCGCCGATGGGCAGATATCCGTCCGAATTGGAGATCAGTTTTGTGGCCCTCGCGACGGCGGCTTTGGTCAGGGCTGCGCGCAAGGGCGTGCCTGGATTGACGAAGGCAGCGCCGGGCATATGCAGGCCCATACATTCCATCAGCATCTGGTTGGAGTTTGCCGTGCCGTAGAATGTGCAGGTGCCTGCGGAGTGGTAGCTTTCGGATTCGGCTTTGAGCAATTCGTCGCGGTCTACTTCGCCGCGTGCGAAGGCTTGGCGGATGCGGGCTTTTTCGGGGTTTGGCAGGCCGGACGGCATGGGGCCTGCGGGAATGAAGACGGCGGGGAGCCAGCCAAAGCGCAAAGCGGCGATGACGAGCCCGGGGACGATCTTGTCGCACACGCCCATGAACAAGGCCGCGTCGAACACATTGTGGCTGAGGCCAACGGCGGCTGAGAGGGCGATGACATCGCGGGAGAAGAGCGAAAGCTCCATGCCGCCCTGGCCTTGGGTGACGCCATCGCACATGGCGGGGACGCCGCCGGCCACTTGCGCTGTGGCTCCTGCTTCGCGGGCGGCCTGGCGGATCAGGTCAGGGTATTTTTCGTAAGGCTGGTGGGCTGAGAGCATGTCATTATAGGCGGTGATCATGCCGAGGTTTGGCCAGCCGCCGCCCAGAAGTTCGGCCTTGTCGAGCACGCTACAGGCAGCCCCTGCATGGGCGAGATTGCCTTCGGTGAGGCGTTTGCGGGCGAAGCCGTCCGGCCGGTTCTGGCGGACCATTTCGAGATAGCGGGCGCGGCTGTCTGCCGAGCGGGCTTCGATCCGTGCGGTGACGGTTTGGACGGTTTTGTGAAGGCCGGTCATTTGCTTGTCTCCCACCAGGCGCGGTCGTCTTTGCGCAAGAGGAAATCAGCTGCGGCCGGACCATTGCTGCCGGCTGGATAGGTTTCGATTGCGCCATCGGCCTCGCCCCATGCATCTAGCAGGCCATCGACCCATTCCCATGCCGCTTCGACTTCGTCGCGGCGCATGAACAAGGAGAGATTGCCGCGCACGACATCCATTAGAAGGCGCTCATAGGCGTCCGGATAGCGGGTGGTGAAGTTGACCGCATAGGAGAGATCGAGCGGGAGCGATTTGATGCGCAAACCGCCCGGGCCCGGTTCTTTGATCTGGACGAACAGGCGCACGGCTTCGTCGGGCTGGAGGCGGATGACAAGGCGGTTGGCGGCTGAACTTGTCTCGCCGAAGATCGAGTGCGGGGTGGGTTTGAACTGGATAATGATTTCAGAGCGACGTTCGCTCATGCGCTTGCCCGTGCGCAGATAGAACGGCACGCCTGCCCAGCGCCAATTGTCGATCTCGGCATGGATGGCGACGAAGGTTTCGGTCCGGCTTGGGTCATCGGATGACAATTCTTCGAGATAGCCGGGTACGGCGTCGCCGCCGACCACGCCTGCGGTGTATTGGGCACGCACGGTTTTGTCTTTGGCGTCCGAGGGGGTGAAACGGCGCAGGGCGCGTAGGACTTTGATCTTCTCGGTGCGGACATCGCTGGCGTCCATGGAGCCCGGCGGTTCCATCGCGGTCAGGCAAAGCAATTGCAGGATGTGGTTTTGGACCATGTCGCGCAGAGCGCCCGAGCCATCATAATAGTCGGCGCGGTCTTCGACGCCGAGCGCTTCGGACACGGTGATCTGGACATGGTCAACCTCGGCGCGCGACCAGACCGGCTCGAACAGGGCATTGCCAAAGCGCAGGACCATGAGATTTTGCACGGTCTCTTTGCCGAGATAATGGTCGATCCGGTAGACGGCATCCTCGGCGAAGATTGCGCCGACGCCGTCATTGATGGCTTTGGCGGAGGCGAGATTGGTGCCGATGGGTTTTTCGAGGACGACACGGGCGTCTTGAGTGCTCAGGTTCGCTGCGCCCAAGGCCTCACAAATGGCCACGTAAAGACGCGGCGCGGTGGCGAGATAGAACACGCATGGCCATCCCTTTTCGCCGGAGAGTTTGCCGCGCAATTCGTCCCAAGGCGCGTCGGGTTTGGTGGCATCCATTGCAACATAGTCGAGCAGCGTGGCAAATTCTTCCCAAGCTGGCGCATCCCAATTGCTTGAAGCACCCGCTTTGCAAGCCGCTTTGGCGAAGGCGCGGAACTTGGCCGTGGTCATTTCCGAACGGGCCGAGCCGATGATGCGGCTGCCGCCCGGGATCTGGCCGTCGAGCCAACGGTGGAACAGTGCGGGCAAGAGCTTGCGCTCGGAGAGATCGCCTGTTGCGCCGAAGATTACGATGTCGAACGTCCCTACAGGAATAAATTCTGCCATTTGGCCCTACCGTTCCTTGCTGAGTTTTATCTGTTGAAGGCTCAACTTTATGTGCCGCCTTCGGTGTAATTGTTGCTGCCGATTTCCCATGCGAAGATGCCCTCACCGCCGCGCCATCTGGCATAAGCGAACCGTTCGCCAAGACCGGCGGCTTCGGCGAGGCTCGAGGCCCAGTCTTCAGCGCCGTCGATCTCGAATTTGTGCGGGTGGACGCCCCAGAGAAGTTGGGCTTGGCGCAAGCGTTTTGGGTCAATCGAGCCATAGAGAATGGGCACGCTGCCGCGCACACGGCTGAACCGGGCAAGGCGCTGGACGGAGCCGGTTCGCAGGGCGATGGCTTGAGCGCCCTCCTGCATGGCGAGGCCGTGGACCGCTTCGGCGACCACATCGACGGCGCGTTCCCATGCGGGCGGGCCGACGCCGTCGAACTGATCAACGGAGAGTTTGAAGTCTTCGGCGTGTTCGGTGGCGAGCATGATACGGTGCATGATCGCAACGGCGGTGGCCGGATGTCGCCCGACGGCGGTTTCGGCCGAGAGCATCACGGCGTCTGCGCCCTGATAGATGGCGGTGGCGACATCGCTCGCTTCGGCGCGGGTGGGCGCGGCGTGTTCGATCATGGATTCGAGCATTTGAGTGGCGACAATGACCGGACGGCCAGCGCTGCGGGCGGCGCGGATGATGCGGCGCTGGATGATCGGGACATCTTCGAGGGGGAACTCGACGCCGAGATCACCGCGCGCGACCATGACGGAATCCGAGGCTTGGACGATGGCATCGAGATTTTCGATTGCGGCGGGTTTTTCCAGCTTGGAGACGAGCGGCGCGCGGCCCTTGATGATGGCTTTGGCCTCTTCGACATCGGCAACGGTTTGGACGAAGCTAAGCGCGACAATGTCCACGCCAATCTCCAGCGCGAAGGCGAGATCGGTGCGGTCTTTCTCGGTCATGGCGCTGACGGGGAGCGCTTTGCCGCGCACGGTGAAGCCTTTGCGGTTGCCGAGTTTGCCCGGCAGGTCCGAGCGCACGCGGGGTTCGGAGCCGCCTTCGATGACGGTCATCAGCAATTGGCCATCATTGAGCAGGATTTCGTCGCCGACAACGAGCATGGCGAGGATTTCAGGATGCGGCACCGGAATGCGGGTTTCATCTTCGGTCGTCTCGCCCGCAAAGAGCGTGTATTCGGTTTTGTAGCCGAGCCGGATCTCGTCATTCGGGAAGGCGCCGACGCGGATTTTTGGTCCCTGTAGATCGGCAAGGACGGCGAGCGGTCGGCCCAGCGCGCTTTCGACATCGCGCACGGATTTGAGCACGGTGTGGTGGTCGTCATGGGAGCCGTGGCTGAAATTGAGGCGGAAGACATCGACACCGGCCTGGGCGAGGAGTTTGAGCGTGTCGGGCGCGCGGCTGCCCGGGCCAACGGTGGCGATGATTTTGGCGCTGCGGCCGCGAAGGTTTAAAACGGGGTCGGGCATGGGGTTAGCTCTCCTGTCCGAGCGCTGTGGCGGCGGCGGCATTGGCCTCGATGGCGGACCAATCCTGCGCGGCGACATGGGTTTTGTTCACGATCCATGATCCCCCGATTGCGCAGACATTGGCAAGGGCAAGAAAGTCGGGCGCGGTGGCTTCGGAGATGCCGCCTGTGGGCATGAAGCTGATTTGGGGCAGCGGTCCGGCAAGGGATTTGAGCAAGGCCAAGCCGCCGACGGGGACGGCGGGGAAGAGTTTCAAGATCGTGAAGCCCTCTTCGGCGCGGCTCATCGCTTCGCTGGCGGTGGCGGTGCCGGGCAGAGCGGGCACGCCTGCGCCGAGCATGGCCTCTGCAAGTTTTGGTGTAGCGCCAGGCGAGACGAGGAAGTCTGATCCGGCGTCGAGGGCGGCTTTGACATCATCTGGGGTGCGCACGGTGCCTGCGCCGACGAGGATGTCCGGTACGGCCTGTTTCATGGCGCGGATGGCGTCGAGGCCGGCTGAGGTGCGCAAGGTCACTTCCAGCACGGTGAGGCCACCTGCGGCGAGTGCGCGGGCCATGGGGGCTGCGTCTTCGACACGGTCTACGGTGATCACGGGCACGATTGGCGCGCGCGCCAGTGCGGTTTTCAGAACTGTGTCATCGGCCATATGTTTGCTCATTTTTGTTTGCCCTCACTGGCCCCAACATGTCTCTCCTCGCCCTGCATATCGCAAATGACAGCGCTAGACAAAGCTTAAATTTCTCTGGCCACAGCGCTACCAAACTCTCAGGCCTCATCCTGTTTGGCCACGCGTGCGCGCCGCCATTGTATCAGCAGATAGCCAATCACGAGGCTTGCGAGGACGATGGCGACCATTGGCGCGTATTTCTCGATCTGTTCGCCCGCCATGTCGCCGAGCCAATGGAACAAAGCGAAGGCAATCGAGACATAGACAATTGCGGACGAGATGACATAGATCGCCACTTTCCAGAACGGGGCATGGAAGAAACCGCAGGCGAGATAGAGCGGGATACGGGTGCCGGGGACGAATCTGGCCACGAAAAGTGAGACGCCGAGCCTCTGGACGACTTGGGATTTGGCCGCTTGTACGCCCGGTTTTTCGGCAATTTTGCGGCCCCATTCATGGGTGTGGGCGGCGCGGCCGAGCCAGTACTTCCATAAATCGCTGATGCTGAGGCCGACGAGGAGCGAGAGGAATATCCCGCGCACAGAGCCGAGCCCTGCGACAGAGGCGGTGGCCGCGCTGAGAATGGCTGCGTCTTCCTGAATGAACGGGCCGAGCGCGACGAGCACATAGATGCCCCACGGATAGGTTGCCGCCAAGTCGCTGAGCCAAGCCATATTTCAAATCACGCCCTTGTTCACAGTGACAGGCGTTCCTTATTCGGCCTATGACGTCAAGCCCAGCCTTGCAAACGAGCCGCTTCGGCGCGCAGGATTTCCGGCCCGCCGAGCCATTGGCGATTGGCGCCGATCCGCTTGAACCAGTAATGCAGACCGACAAGATCGGTAAAGCCCATGCCGCCATGCACTTCGGTGGAGGTGCGGGCAACGAAAGTGCCGACCTCGCTCAAATGTGATTTTGCGAGACAGGCCATGAGCGCGGCTTTTTCCGGTTCGGTGTCGAACAGATAGGCGCTGTGCCAGACGAGTGAGCGCGCGGGTTCGAGCTTTGCCGCCATTTCGGCGCACATATGTTTGACCGCCTGGAAGGAGCCGATGACGCGGCCGAACTGTTTGCGCTCTGCGGCGTAGGCGATGGCTTTGCCCAGCATGTTCTGGCAGGCGCCGAGCGTGTCGGCGGCGAGCAATATGCGGCCTAAGGCAAGCGTGCGCTGGAGGGCGGGACTCCCTGCTCCGTTTTGGCCGAGCGGTTCGGCGGCGGTTTTGTCGAAGACGAGCTCGGTATAGCGCCGTGTCTGGTCAATGGTTTCGAGGGGGCTTTGGGTGATGGTCGGGGCGGTAAGATCGACGAGGTGGAGGCCGCCGGCCGTGTCGGCTGTGAGCAGATGGGTTGCGGTATCTGCCTCCAATGCGAACAGGGTTTTGCCGGTGAGGTGGCCATTTTCTGCGACGAGCCCTGCGCCTTCGCGGGTGCTGACGGTTTCGGTCAGGGCTGCGGCCATGCGGACGGTGCCGGTGTTGATGGCGGGGAGCCACTGGCTTTGCTGGGCCTCGGTGCCTGCGCTTTTGATGGCTTCGGTTGCAAGCGCGCTGGCGAGAAAGGCGGCCGGAGAGACGGCAAAGCCGAGCGCTTCTTGCACGAGCGCCGCTTCGAGCGCGCCAAGCCCCAAACCGCCATGGGTTTCGGGGATGAGTAGTTGAGCGAGACCCAATTCGGCAAGGGCGGCATTTATCGCGCCTGTGACCTCATGCTCGCCTGCGGCGACACGCCGGACATGGTCGAGCGAGGAGACGTTTTCGAGTGTGCCCTGAACAGAGCTTTGCAGCATGAGCTGGTCTTCGGAGAGTGCAAATTCCATATCCGTCTCCTGTGTCTAGGCTTTGGCGAGGCGCGGTTCGCGGGGCAGAGCGAGGCCGCGTTCGGCGATGATGTTTTTCTGGATTTGCGCGGTGCCGCCGCCAATGATCAGGCCGAGATCATACATATAGCGCCACTGCCAGCTGCCATTGTCTTTGATATAGGGCGTCTCGCCATAGAGCACGCCGAGCTCGCCCAAAGCGTCGATGGCGAGGCGGGCGAGTTCGTGATTGAGCTCGCAGCCCTGGAGTTTGACGATCAGGCCGGCAAGCCCTGCACTTTCCTTTTTGAGCCGCGCGGTCATGACGCGCAAGCCATTGGCCTGCATGGCGTAGACTTCGGCCTGCAAGCGGATGAGCCGGTCGCGCAGGAGCGGATTGTCGATCAGCGGCGCGCCATTTAGGGTTTCGGTTTTCATCAGCTCTGCGATGGCAAGAAGGCGCGCTTCGGCAGCGTTGGGGTCGCCGAGCATGCCGCGTTCATGGGTCAGCGTGGCATTGGCGACCTGCCAGCCCTTGCCCGGTTCGCCGACAATCTGGCTGCGCGGGACGCGGACGTCGGTGAAGAACACTTCGTTGAAATTGGCCGCGCCGGTCATGTCTACGAGCGGGCGGATTTCGATGCCGGGCGTGTCCATCGAAAAGATGAGATAGGAGATGCCGTGATGCTTTTTCGCGTCCGGTTCGGTGCGCACGAGGCAGAAAATCATGTCGGCCTGTTTGGCGGTGCTGGTCCAGATTTTCTGGCCATTGATGACATAGTCCTCGCCATCAATCTCGCCGCGCGTGGTCAAGCTGGCAAGATCTGAGCCCGAGCCCGGTTCGGAATAGCCCTGACACCAGATCGTCTCGCCGCGCAGAGTGGGCGCGATCCAATCGGCTTTTTGTTGGTCTGTGCCGAGCTCTAGCAGGGTCGGCACCAGCATGGAGATGCCTTGTCCGGCAAGACCACGCGGCAGGCCGGATTTTGCGAACTCTTCGGCAATGATGCGCGACTGCAGAATGTCGGGGGCTGCGCCATAGCCGCCATATTCGGTCGGGATAGTGCGGGCGGTGAGGCCGTGTTCGATCAGGAATTTTTGCCATGCGAGGCGTTTGGGGTGTTTCATGCCACGGTCAGCACTGGTGGGTGCTTTGTCGGCATTGGCGGTCAGGAGCGCTGCGACCTCGGCGCGGAAGGTTTCAAATTCGGGGCTGAGGGCCAAATCCATGTTGCGTCTCCCTTGATCTTGTTCGCGATGATGCACAGCGGGCGGGGGCTTGTCCAACCGTGACGCTGGGTCAGGATTTGACACCCCTTGGGGAAGTCTGTGAGT
>CALLCD010000067.1 GCA_938049795.1 uncultured Hyphomonadaceae bacterium
GTCCTCTTATGGCTTTGTGACAACGTATAGGCAGTTTGGTGAAACGGGGAGTCAATTTTTGGGTATGGCGCGAGAACGTGCGGACAGGCTGCTGGTGACGCTGGGGCACTTTGAAAGCCGTGCGGCGGCGCGGGCGGCGATTGAAGCGGGCGGAGTGATGTGTGATGGCGCGCCGGTGGGAAAGCCGTCGCAGATGCTGCCGCTGGACGGGGAGATTGTCGCCGAGCGGGCGCACCCCTTTGTGTCGCGCGGCGGGGTGAAGCTGGCGCATGCGCTGGAGGTGTTCGGCGTTGAGGTGGCAGGGCTGACTTGTGCGGATCTTGGGGCATCGACGGGCGGGTTTACGGATTGTTTGCTACAGGCGGGCGCGGCGCATGTGGTGGCGGTGGATGTGGGGCGCGATCAGTTGCATGAGCGGGTGCGGGGGTCGGCGCGGGTGAGCGTCTATGAGGGGCTGGATGTGCGGGCGGTGACCGCCGAGCATATCGGTGCGCGGACGCAGCTTTTGGTGACGGATTTAAGCTTTATCGGGCTGGAGAAGGCGCTTGGACCGGCCTTGGCTTTGGCGGGGGCGGGGGTGCAGCTTGTGGGCTTGTTTAAGCCGCAATTCCAAGTCGGGCGGAAACATGTCGGGCGGGGCGGGATTGTGACTGATATTGCGGCTGTGGAGCGGGCCGCGAAAGCCTTCGCCGACTGGATAGAGGGCGAAGGCTGGACGGTTGAAGGTTGGTGCGACAGCCCCGTACGCGGCGGGGATGGCAATGCCGAGCGATTGTTTCTGGCGGTTAAGCGCTAGAGCCTAGCGAGGGATCCACTCGCCATTGGGGCTGAACTGGCAGACCTCGACTTGCTCGCTGGTGTGCTGGCCGTTGGGCAACTGCGTCGTCTGGGTGACGAACTGGCAGACGGGTTGGAAGACGCGCGAATTTTGCTGGCCAGCAGGAGGGGACAAAGGTGGCGGCGGGGAGACGGGTGCCGAGGTGCGGGTTGGCTGGGTTCCGACGGGGGCCTGACCGCCAAAGGGGGCGGGGTTTGAGCTTCGTTGCTGGCGTGTGCCGGAGAAAGGACGCGTGTTGTAGCCATTATTGTTGTAGCCATATTGTTGCTGGCGGCAATTGCGGTCGCGTGCGGCGGCGATCTGGCTGCCGATTAGGCCACCTGCGATGGCACCGATGGCGATGCCTGCGCCATTGTTGTTGCGCCGGAAGCCGCGTCCGCCGCGAAATCCACGTCCGCGATGGCCAAAGCCGCGATTGAACCCGTTGCGGCGAAAGCCCCGGTCACCACGGTAAGAGCGTCCGCGCCGGTCTTTGGTGATCAATCCACCTGCGGTTCCGCCGACAATCGCACCGACGACGCCGCCGACCGCCTGATTGTTGGTTCCGCAACCGCGTGTTTGCGCATTGGCGGTGGAAAAAGCGCCAAGCGAGAAGAGGGCGAAAGTGGCTGCGAGGGCGAAACGGCGCATGGGAGTGCTCCTGATTTGGTCGGTTACATCTACAGTTTGTCGCGTATCTTGATCGCAAAACGGGGAAACGCTTTGCGGACGCGTATCAGTCTATCACGCTATGGGAGCGTTCATGAACCGAAGCTGAAGCGAAAATGACTGTTTTGTGAGGGGAGCTTGGCTTATGGCTGGGCGATGATGTCTCCTTATCTGCCTCCGGCGATGGCTCCGATTGATATTGTGTATCGCGATGAGGGGCTTTTGATTGTCAATAAGCCAAGCGGTCTGTTGTCTGTGCCCGGGCGTGGGCCGGAGAAGGCGGATTGTCTGGTTTCGCGGGTGCAGGCGAGCGAGGCAGGTGCGCGGATTGTGCATCGGCTGGATATGGAAACGTCGGGGCTATTGGTTTTGGCGCTATCAGCTGAGATGCAAAGAGCGATGTCGATGCTGTTTGAGCGGCGGGCGGTGGACAAGACATATGAGGCGCTGGTCTGGGGGGAGCCGGAGGGCGAAAGCGGCGTGGTTGATTTGCCGCTGGCGAAGGATTGGCCGAACCGGCCCTTGCAGCGGGTTGATCCTGAGGGGGGAAAGCCGAGCGAAACCCATTGGCAGGTGATTGCGCGGGAGGACGGTTTTGCGCGGGTGCGGCTGCGGCCGGTGACGGGGCGGACGCATCAATTGCGGGTGCATATGGACGCAATCGGGCATCCGATCTTGGGGGATACGCTTTATGGTACGGATCGTTCGCGCGGGATGGCGGAGAGATTGCAGCTGCATGCGTGCGGGTTGGGCTTTGTCCATCCGGTGACGGGGGCGGCTGTGGAGGCGCGATCAGTACCGGATTTTTAGCGCAGATGTGACTGTGTTTTCACTTGCCTGACGCGGCATGAACGCCCAGATTGGGGCTATGGGACTCTTGGATGAGACAGGCAAACAGCTTGGCCGCGCGCGATATGCGGCAGCGCAAGGGGCGCGGTCGGCTTGGTATGGCGCGCACTATGTGCTCGCGCGTCGGCGCTCGGGGGCATTTACGCGGCCCGGGGAAGCGCCGTTTCAGCCCGAGAGCGGGACGTTTGACGCCAAGGCGATGCGGCAGGGCTTTCTCGACCTGTTTGCGCAAGATCGGGCAAATATCGAAGCGGGGCTTTATCGTGCGCCCGATGATGTCCGGCTGAGGGATCTGGCGCGGGCGCTGGCCTCGTCGCGGGCGTTTCTGAGAGATGTGTCCGAGGTGGACCGGCGACGGGCGGGGCGGCAGGGGACCGAAGTGCGCCAGACCAAAGCGGACCGGATCGAGCGGTTTCCGGTCTATTATCGTCAGAATTTTCATTATCAGTCCGATGGCTGGCTGTCTGATGACAGTGCGCGGATTTATGACACGCAGGTCGAGACCCTGTTTGCGGGCGCAGCGGACGCGATGCGGCGGGCGGTGCTGGCGGAATTGGCGCGCGGCATGGCGGGGCGGGACCAGCGGGAGGTGGCCTATCTCGATGTGGCGTGCGGGACGGGGCGGTTTCTGGTGCAGGTCTTGCGGAACTTCCCCAAAGTGCAGGCAAGCGGGCTCGACCTGTCGCCCAATTATGCGACGCGGGCACGGCGGGCGACGCGTCGGTGGCCGCAGGTTGATGTTATCGAAGGGGCAGCCGAGGCGATGCCGGTGGCGGACGCCAGTCTCGACTTTGTGTCCTCGATCTTTCTGTTCCACGAATTGCCGCCAAAGATCAGGCCGCTGGTGTTTGCGGAGATTTTCAGAGTGCTTAGGCCCGGCGGGACATTTATCTTTGCCGACAGTTTGCAGTTTGGCGATGTTGAGGCGCTGGATGCGGCGCTCGAATATTTCCCCGAAGGGTTTCATGAGCCGTATTATAAAGGGTATTTGAAAGCGGATCTGGTGTCGCAAATCGAAGAGGCTAGCTTTGTGGCGGGGGCGCGCAAAATCGCGTTTTTGACCAAGGTGATGAGTTTTACCAAGCCGGTTTGAGCAGCTTTTGCAGGTTTGGCTTGAAATCCGCTCTTTGCGTGCGAGGTTTTGCCGCCCCGTCAACGTGGACAAGTGGCCCGGTTTTCGCCTAGGAATGAGGCTGAAAACGAGAAGTCATTAGGGGCCCCGTATGTTCGAGAAAATTCTGATCGCCAATCGCGGCGAGATCGCTGTGCGGGTGATCAAGACCTGCCGCCGGATGGGCGTGAAAACGGTCGTTGTGTATTCGGATGCGGATGCGGGCTCTATGGCGGTCGAGATGGCGGACGAGACGGTGCATATTGGCGCGTCGGCGGCGTCCGAGAGTTATCTTGATGCGGACAAGATCATAGCGGCGGTGCGGGAGACGGGCGCTGAGGCGGTTCATCCGGGCTTCGGGTTTTTGTCGGAGAATCCGGAATTTGCGCGGCGGCTGGAGAAAGAAAAAATCGCGTTTATCGGGCCGAACCCTCACGCGATTGAAGCGATGGGCGACAAGATCAGTTCGAAGAAATTGGCCGCTGAAGCAGGCGTTTCGACGGTGCCGGGTCATATGGGGCTGATCGAGGACACCGCTGAAGCGATCAAAGTGTCTGGCGAGATTGGCTATCCGGTGATGATCAAGGCGTCCGCAGGCGGAGGCGGTAAGGGCATTCGGGTGGCGTATTCGGATGCGGAAGTGGAAGACGGCTTTCCGGCGGTCAAAGCCGAGGCGCAAAACGCGTTTGGGGATGACCGGATCTTTATCGAGAAATTTATCGAGAGCCCGCGCCATATCGAGATTCAGGTGCTCGGCGACAAGCATGGCAATTGCGTCTACCTGTTCGAGCGGGAATGTTCGATCCAGCGGCGCAATCAGAAAGTCATCGAAGAAGCGCCAAGCCCGCTGCTCGATGCGGCGACGCGCAAGAAGATGGGCGAGCAGGCGGTCGCGCTGTCCAAGGCCGTCAATTATGACAGCGCGGGGACGGTCGAATTTGTCGCCTCGGGCAAGGATAAGAGCTTTTATTTCCTCGAGATGAACACGCGGCTGCAGGTCGAGCATCCGGTGTCGGAGATGATTACCGGCGTTGATCTCGTCGAGCAGATGTTGCGGGTGGCCGCCGGTGAGACGCTGGCGATCAAGCAGGGCGATTTGAAGATCAAGGGCTGGGCGGTGGAAACGCGGGTCTATGCCGAAGATCCGTACCGGAACTTTTTGCCGTCGATCGGGCGGCTTAAGCGATTTCATCCGCCTGCGGAGGGTAAGCTGGGCGCGGGTACGGTGCGGATGGATTCTGGCGTGCGCGAAGGCGACGAGATTTCGATGTTCTATGATCCGATGATCGCCAAGCTGATCACCCACGGCAAGGATCGCGACACGGCGCTCGACACGCAAGCGGCCGCGCTTGACAGGTTTCATATTGAAGGCATTCAGGACAATATCCCCTTTGTGGCGGCGGTGATGGACGAGGCGCGGTTCCGCTCTGGCGACATTACGACCGCCTATATCAAGGACGAGTTTCCGGACGGATTTTCCGGCGTTGAAGCGACACGGGCCCAAGAGGCGTTTTTGATCGCCGCGTCGCTTTATGCGCATGGGCTGAAGGCGCGTCGGGCGATGCTGGCGCGTGGGGATGGCGCGGAGGGTGCGTTGCCATCTGATTGGGTTGTGATCCTTGGCGGGGCGCAGCATCCGGTGCATTTCGAACTGGGCGAGCGCGAAGCATTTTTGCAATTGGGCAAGGCCAAGCATACGCTGGTGACGCCTTGGGTACCGGGCAGCAATCTGTTCGAAGGCACGCTCGACGGGACGGCATTTGCGGTCAGCTTCGAGCAGAAGAAGACGGGCCTCCACATTCGCCATCGCGGCGTGGCCAAGCCTGTGACCGTGTGTTCGCCGCGCCTTGCCGAGCTTTATGCCGGGCTTCCGGAAAAGGAAGCGGCGGATATGTCCAAGCTGATCATCTCGCCCATGCCGGGGCTGGTCGTGTCGA
>CALLCD010000068.1 GCA_938049795.1 uncultured Hyphomonadaceae bacterium
CCCGCCGCTTCCCAGCATTGCAGCTTCACCGACCGCCTTTGCGCATCAATACGCTTCCAGACAGTTGTGATCGCACGGCGATATTCCGCGTCCACCCGATCAAGATCAAACTTGGTGCGCGCCAGAATGAGCACACAATTATCGACCTCGGCGACAAATTTCAAAGGCGCAATCCACTTCTCGAATTCGGCCTTGCCCATCCGCCCCTTGATCTCCTCGCGCACAGTGGCCCAGATCTCGGGCCCAAGCGCTTTGGAGCCCTCGATGACCTCACCACCCTGCCGCTTCTCCCCGCTGGGTTTACCCGTATTTTCGCCCGATTTTTCCATATGAATTGCCCTAACCTCGCACACCGCATCATGTTATAATTTTATACAATAGTTGCCCGCACATGCGTGTAGCTCTCGGCCTTTTCGCACAGCGTGTTACGCAACTAAATTGTCTCTGATACACCACTTTATTGAAGACCTTTGATACGCAAAACCTCTCCCAATTGCCAGCGCGAAAACATCAAAATCTGGTGGTTTTTCGACTTGACCAACTCAGATAAACCTGTGGACAGAAACACCGAATTGAAAATACTACACTTTCTTAACACATGGTTAATTTCGGGAAATTGCAAAGATTCGCGTGACTATTTGCATCCGGTTTTGTCAACTCCCAAACGCGTAAAAGTGCAGTCACATCTGCCCCGCCTTTTGCAACATAACACGCCTCATATTTCGAAGGTCCAACCTAGAAACACGACCAGCCCTGTCGGATAAGTTTGCTCTCTCCTCCAAACCGCGCGCACAAAAAAGCCCGCGCGCGGCGGGCTTGATGCTTGAATTGTCAGAACGCCGTGTAAGTCGGCGAACCGTCTAGCCCATCGCCTTGACGCGCTTGGCCAGACGCGACACTTTCCGCGCCGATGTGTTCTTGTGGATGAGGCCCTTGCCTGCCGCCCGCATGATCTCGGGCTGGGCATCTTTCAGCGCCGCTTTTGCAGCTGCCTGATCGCCAGAAATGATCGCTTCTTCCACACGGCGAACAAATGTCCGCATGCGCGAACGGCGCGCTGTGTTAACGGCGGTGCGCGTTGCGATCTTCCGCACCATTTTCTTTGCTGAACGTGTGTTCGCCATGAATAACTCCTGCAGTCCATCTCGGACGTAAGCGGGGTCCATACCCAAACCATAAGGACACGTCAACCAGAGTCTGACCAGCATGGGGAAAACGGCCTCATCGCCCTATCGATACAATCACCCAGGCCCGTATGATGTCTCCGTCAGCCCGCCGTATAAAGCGCGGACGGACAATGCGAATAATCGTACCGCTAGGGCGATCACTTTCTTCTTCACCATGAATCTTGTGGAGGGTTTCCACATAGGACTTCTCATCCATCCCTGCCATCTCATAGCCAATTTTCTTCAATTGCCTTAACGCTGTCGCCAAATCACTTTCCGGTCTAATCCTGGAAGAGGTTTTGGTCGCCGCATCAATCTCAGCCATAGATATCTGAACTTGCCGGAGCAGCCTTTCTAATTGCTCCTCCGGTGAAGACTGATCACTAACATCTGCCGCACTCGTTTCTACAACTCGATGCGTCGGCCTAGCCTGCACTTGGTCAGGCTTGTTCGGTTTCTCGACAAATTCTGCGTCCTTTATATCAGGATCATCCTTCTTGTCTGGCGTCTCTGGCGACGGAAGAGCTGCCTGCACCGCCCCGCCGCCATCAATCACCTCACCCGCAGGCCCGACCGGCGGCGCAACCATCTCGACCGGCCGCCGCTTCCCGCCCCGCAAGAGCGCAAACACAAAGAGCGCCAGATCCACGCCAATCGCCGCCATCAGCGCCACAAGCCCGCGCCCATCCGGCCGCACAGGAACCCCCGCCCCCTCGACCAGTCCCAGCCGCGCAAACACACCCAGCCACAAATCCTCCACCGCCTGCGCCACCCCGTCCGCCCCTTCAGCAAACCGGAACGCCGTCACCTCGATCTCGAACGGCCCCTCAATCGCCTCCGCCACCAGCAACAGGCTCGTCGCCAGATCAGGGTCATAGCAATACGCGACCGCGCCGGACACAGGCGCAACGGAGAGCCTTTCCGCTTTCGCCCGCAATTGCTCGGCAAGAATTTTCCCGCGCACCGTCGCGTCTGCGGAAATATCTTGCGCCGCCCGCCGCACGCTTTGACCAAGCGCCACCATACGCTGCTTGCGCGCCTCGGCGTCTTCGCCCGCAACCTCCCCCGCGCCCGCAGACGCTTCAAGCTGCGACAACCGCTCCTCGACCGGCACAAGCCAATTGGCCTCAACCCCCACCGCAAGCGCTGCAATCTGGCTGCGCGTTTCCGCCCGCGCACGGCTGAGCGGTCCGTCCCCCGCGCCAGAGGCCACCCCGCATGTCCCTCCGCGCTCGATCTCACGCTGGGCTTTCTCTTCGGACAAACGCTCCGCCGTCCCCATCAACGCCGCGCCCGCCGCAAGCTCGGCCCGCAGCCCGCTCGTCGTCTCCCCAAGCGAGGTCACCGTCCGCTCAAGCGCCGCCTCCGTCGCATTTTGTCCCGCCACAAGCGACCACCAAAACCCATAGCCAAACCCGACCGACCACAAAGCCAAAAGCGCATAAAGCGGAAACGCGATAAACACATTCCGCCAACGGATCGGATTGACCATCTCCCGCAGCGCCACATACATCGCCAAAGTCAGTGTCAGGACGACCAGAACCACAAGCCCCGTCGTCCCCACACCGCCCCCGGCCGCCCGGGACGCCACAAAGTCCTGCATCCCCCGAAACGTTGCATAAAATGACGCCGCCAGCAGCAACAGCGTTACAACACCCAGCGCACTGGCATCAAACAACTCCGCCAGCCGCCGGACCGGATTGTGCTGAACCACGCGTCGGCTCATCCGCTTTTCTCCCTCCAGATCAAAAGCCCGCCAAATGTGCGAAGTTTCTGCAGCGCTGGCAAGCCGGTTCCGCACCGGCCCCCGCCCCACATCGAAAGAAGCGCCCTAAGCCCTATTCTGCCGGTTCTCGATCAGATCATCGACGACGGCAGGCTCGGCCAACGTGCTTGTGTCGCCCAGATTGTCAAAACTGTTCTCGGCAATCTTGCGCAAAATCCGCCGCATGATCTTGCCCGAACGCGTTTTCGGCAGGCCGGGCGCAAACTGGATCTGGTCCGGACACGCAATCGGGCCGATCTCCCGGCGCACATGTTGGACAAGCTGTGCCTTCAATTCGTTGCTCGGCTTGACGCCGGAAATCGGGGTCACATAGGCATAAATCCCCTGCCCCTTGATCTTGTGCGGATAGCCAACCACCGCCGCCTCGGCCACACAATCATGACTCACCAGCGCGCTCTCAACCTCCGCCGTGCCCATCCGGTGCCCTGACACATTGATCACATCATCCACACGGCCGGTAATCCAGTAATGCCCGTCCTCATCACGCCGACAACCATCGCCGGTGAAATAATTGCCCGGATATGTCGAGAAATACGTGTCGATAAAGCGCTGATGATCGCCATAAACCGTCCGCATCTGCCCGGGCCAACTGTCGGTGATGATCAGATTGCCCTCCGTCGCGCCGGAAAGCTCCGCCCCTTCCGCATCCACAAGCTTTGGCTGCACCCCAAAAAACGGATGGCTCGCCGCGCCGGGCTTCATCACCGTCGCCCCCGGCAAAGGCACCATCATGCACGCGCCCGTCTCGGTCTGCCAATATGTGTCCACAATCGGGCACCGCCCTTCCCCCACCTTGTGATAATACCACTCCCACGCTTCAGGATTAATCGGCTCACCCACCGTCCCCAGCAAGCGAATGGACGATCGGTCCGTCGCATCCACCGGCCCGCTGCCCTCGCGCATCAAGGTCCGGATCGCGGTCGGCGCGGTGTAGAAAATCGAGACCTTATGCTTGTCGCAAACCTGCCAGAAGCGCGAGGCATCCGGATACGTCGGCACCCCTTCAAACATCACACTCGTCGCGCCATTGGCCAGCGGCCCATAAACGATATAAGAATGCCCCGTCACCCAGCCAATATCGGCCGAGCACCAATAGACATCATCCTCTTTAAGATCGAAAACATATTCATGCGTCATCGACGCCCACACCAGATACCCCCCAGTCGTGTGCAACACGCCTTTGGGCTGGCCCGTCGAACCCGACGTGTACAGAATAAATAGCGGGTCCTCCGCCCCCATCGGCTCTGGTGGACAAATCTCGGACACGCCCACGCTCGCCTCATGCAGCCAGTGGTCCCGCCCCACCTGCATCACCACATCACTGCCCGTGCGCCGCACGACAAGCTGCGTTTCGACAATGCCCGCAATCTCGCACGCCGCATCCGCATTGACTTTCAGCGGCACAATCCGCCCGCCGCGCACGCCTTCATCGGCAGTGATCATGAACCGGCTGTCGCAATCGACCAGCCGTCCAGCCAGCGCCTCAGGGCTGAACCCACCAAACACCACCGAATGCACCGCCCCGATCCGCGCGCAGGCGAGCATCGCATAAGCCGCCTCAAGGATCATCGGCATATAGATCGTAATCCGGTCGCCTTTCTTCGCGCCAAGCTTTTTCAGCACATTGGCAAAGCGCGACACCTCGGCCAGCAATTCGCGATACGTCACCGCCTTGCTGTCCGCCGGATCATCCCCTTCCCACAGAAGCGCCACTTTGTCCGCGCGCGGGCCTGACGCATGCCGGTCAATACAATTGGCCGTCACATTCAGAACACCATCCTCATACCATTTGATGGAGAGATTATCCTTGTCCCAATTGGTGTTCTTCACCTTGGTATAGGGCGCAATCCAGTCGAGCCGCTGGCCCTGCTCCCCCCAAAACGCCTCCGGATCTGCCACCGACGCAGCATACATCTCCTCATAGCGCTCCGGCGACAAATTCGCCGCATCAGCAAAGCCCTGCGGCACTTTATGGATAGATTGGTCACTCATGCCGCTCGGTTCCCCCTAAGCCGTATCAATTCAAGCCATCAGAGAAGACCAATTAGGCCAAAATGTGAAGCGATTTTCAGCTATCCACCAGACACATCCACCAACAACGTCACCAGCGCGTCGTTAACATAATAATTTTGGCGTCCAGATTTGAGCTTCGACAAAAGCCGCGCATCAACAAGAATATCGAGATACTTGGCCGCAGTTTGCCTCGAGACACTCAAGTCCGCAGCAACAATGTCAATCCGTGTGTACGGGTGGCGGAAAAGATTGTTGATTAGATCCTGCGAGTAAATATTGTTCGGCAGAGCCCTGAGCCCGGATTTGTACCTTGCCATCAAGACACGGATTTCATCGATCAGGTGCAGTGTGGATTTAGACGTTTCTGCTATGCCTTGCAGGATGTAAAGAACCCACTCTTCCCATGCCTCCTGATCCCGAACAGCCTGCAACAATCGATAATAGTCATCCTTCCGAGTATTGATAAACCGGCTCAGATACAAAATGGGAATGTCGAGCAGCCCCACCTTTGTCAGATACAGCACATTGATAATTCGCCCAATCCGGCCATTGCCGTCCGAAAAGGGGTGAATGCTTTCGAATTGATGATGTATCAAAGCCATCTTGATCAAAGGGTCAGTGTCACCCAATTGGCTGTCATTTATATAACGCTCCAGCCCAGCCATAAGAGCAGGTATATCATCCGCCGGTTGTGGCGGCACATAAACCGTTTCGCCTGTCACCTCGTTTTGGAGTTCAGTGCCCATCTGTGTCCGAAAACCATCCGTTCGCCCCTTCAGTAATTGGAACATCTCGACAATAGTATTGTTGGTTATCAGTCCCTGAGTTTCCCGCATCTGACTGTAACCAAGCCGCAATGCGTCTCTATATCGAACGACTTCCTTGGCGGCTCCCAAAAGTCGTCCCTCTTTCGACACCGACGCCCGAAACAGCTCATCTTGCGTCGTCACAATATTCTCAATCTCGGAACTGGCATTGGCCTCTTGTAACGAAAGCGTATCAATCAGCATCCCTTGATTGGGGATGGACTTTGCAACTCCTTTAAGCTCAGCCAGATATCGGTGGGCAACCGACAGCGCTTTCAGAACAGCAACCGTGTCCAGATCAACATCTGGCGGGAAAGACTTTACGGAATAAGCGATGCCAGCCTCAAATGTATAAAGGAAGGCGCTTAAACTAACACATCAGATAGACTTGTCAAAAAAATCTGATTTCCTTAACACGTTCAGGCCGGAACAAATGTCAGCGCGAGGCCGTTATTGCAGTAGCGCAAGCCCGTCGGGCGCGGACCATCGGGAAACACATGACCCTGATGACCAAGACAGCGCGCGCAGTGATATTCGGTGCGCGGATAGCCGATCTTGTAATCGGTTGTCGTCCCGATATTCTCCTTGATCACATCGAAAAAGCTCGGCCAGCCCGTCCGACTGTCATACTTCGTCGCCGCATCAAACAGAGGCAGATCACAGCCCTTGCAATGGAACAGCCCCGCGCGTTTTTCTTCATTCAGCGGCGAGGTAAACGGCCGCTCCGTCGCAGCCTTGCGCAAAACGCGGAAGCTCGCCGCATCCAGCCGTTCTTTCCACTGATCCTCGCTCCAGCTGCGCGCCTCGGCATCGGCAAACGCATCCGCAGCGTCCACCGCCCCGGCCTGCGTCGACACCGTACCCGCGCGCGAACACGCCGCCACAACAAGCCCCGCCACCCCGCTCAAAAGCAGGCTCCGGCGCGACACAAGAGATGATGTTCCAGTCATTTTCATCCCCGCCATATAGGGAGGAAACACGGGCCCGTACCGCGTCAGTTACATCACATCTGCGTGACACACACAGACGCGCCCCAAACCCGCCTCCCAAACCCGGCCCTTGCACACATCAGCGGCGCAGCGCATAGTCCCACCCGCGAACAAAACAGAAACCTTTAGGACTTGCTTAACCGTCATGCTCATAACTAGGCCCATGACAGAGACCATACGAATCCT
>CALLCD010000069.1 GCA_938049795.1 uncultured Hyphomonadaceae bacterium
TGTGTTTACCGATGCGGCGATCTCGCCTGCCCTGCTCGACCGGCTCGTGCGCGATCATGTCGAGACGACGTTTAATGCGATTACGGTGGATTCGGACACATCGACCTCGGACACGCTGATGGTGTTTGCCACGGGTGCGAGCGGACACGACCCGATCACCGAGGCCGATGATCCGCGCTTGCCCGCTTTCTCGGCCAGCTTACATGGGGTGCTCGAAGATCTGGCCCACCAGATTGTCCGCGATGGCGAAGGGGCGAGCAAATTTATCGAGATTACGGTTGAGGGGGCGAAATCGGCCCAATCGGCCAAAGTCATCGCCGCTTCGATTGCCAATTCGCCGCTCGTTAAAACCGCCCTCGCCGCGAGTGACGCCAATTGGGGGCGTGTGGTGATGGCAATCGGCAAAACGGACGAGCCGCTTGAGCGCGACAGGCTGAATATCTGGTTTGGGGATCATCAGGTGGCCGAGGCCGGCGGGCTAGCACCGGGCTATGATGAAGCGGTGGCGAGCGCGATTTGTGCGCAGGATCATATCCGTATTCGTGCCAATGTGGGGGTGGGCGCAGGACGGGCGACGGTCTGGACGTGTGATCTGACCCATGCCTATGTCGAGATCAATGGAGCTTACCGGACATGACCAAGCTGGTTCTGGTGGTGGCCGCCGCCCTTTTTGATGGCGAGGGCCGTGTATTGCTGGCCAAGCGCCCTGAAGGTAAGGCGATGGCCGGGCTTTGGGAGTTTCCGGGCGGTAAGATCGAGCCGGGCGAACGCCCTGAAGCGGCGCTGGCGCGCGAGCTTTCGGAGGAATTAGGCATCGGCGTTCGGGAGGAAAATTTGAAACCGATCAAGTTTGTCAGTTTTCCTTATCCTGACTTTCATCTTCTGATGCCATTATATGCTTGTTATGAGTGGGAAGGTGTCCCGCAGGCCAGTGAAGGGCAATTGCTTGACTGGGTGCGCGTCGAGGATCTTCACACCTATGATGCACCGCCGGCGGACATTCCGCTGTTTGATTATTTGGCGTCCAAGGGCGCGCAGGAGTGACAAGATGTTGAAGGCGAAGCTGAAAGCGTATTTTGCGGACACCAATGGTGCAACGGCGATTGAATATGGCTTGCTTGTGGCGCTTCTGTCGATTGGCATTCTGAGCGCGCTGACCGCTGTTGGCGGGTCGACCGCTGACAAGTTTCAGGACATCGCTGATCTCGACCTGATCCCTTAGGCTGCGGGTTTGCGGGCTGACGGTTTAGCCGGTTCAGCCTTCTGGTGTGTTTGATTTTTTCGCCACTGCAATTCCCTCGGCCAGACTGATTGTGGCGCTGCCGCGTTTTTTGGGTTGCGGTTGATGGGGCGCTGGTGCCCAGCCTGACAGGTGGATGATCTGGAATGTGGCGGGCACTTTGCCGCGTTCATCAGCAAATTCTTCGATATAAATCTCTGCCATCCGCATGAGCACGCGTTGGGAGAGGCTGCGCCCTGCGGGGCTGGCAAAGGCGGCGCGTTCGGCCATGCCGCCAAGATCTTCGAGCAATTTGAACGGGCTGGCATAGTGTACCGTTAGCCGGTCAATATCGACGACGGGCAGCGCGAAGCCCGCCCGCTGCATGAGGCTTGCCATATCCTGCAAGCGCGGCAAGGGGGAGAGACGCGGGGCAGCGCCGCCGGTCAGCTCGGTTTCGGCTTCGCTTAAAGCGTGGCGCAATTCGGCGAGCGTCCCTGCCCCCAATAATGCCCCGAGGAACAAGCCATCAGGACGCAGGCTTGCACGGATTTGGGCGAGCGTGCCGGGGAGATCATTGATCCAGTGGAGCGATAAGGCGCTTATGATGAGGTCTAGTTGGCCGCGTTCGAGGGCGTTTGGACCGATGAGCGGAGTTTCCTCGTCGAGCGTGATGGCGTCTACCCCATTTGCGCGGGCTCTTTTGGCCATGAGCGGGGAGAGATCGCCGGCGCGGAGGGTCATGTCCGGATGGGCCTCGGCCAGGGCGCGCGCGAGGGTTCCGGTGTGGCAACCGAGGTCGAAACCCGTGGCGAAACTGTGGGCGGTGTCAGCGAGGCGTTCGATGATCTGATTGGACACATGGCGCTTTAGGAAGTCATACTCGTCGAAATTGGCCGCGCGGCGGTCGCGCCTTGCCCGCAGACGGGCGCGGTCGAACATTTGGGGAGGAGTTTCTGTCGCCATGCCAAGCCATATGCACCCGATTTCCATTGCCGCCAAGCGGGCCGCTGCGCGGCTGACGGATGTGTTGTGGCCCGGGCGGTCGCTGGTGTCGGGGGAACCGGCGCGCGGGGCGCTGTCGGCGGAGGATTTTGCGGCGCTGACATTTCTGACCGGACCGGCGTGTCAGAGCTGCGCGCGGCCACAGGAGGTTGATCTGGGCGCGGCGGCGATGTGTGCAGCGTGTCTGACGCGGCCGCCGATCTGGACGCGGGCGCATGCGGCGCTGGCCTATGATGAGGTGTCGCGGGTGCCGGTGCTGGGGCTGAAGCGGGCTGGACGGCGCGACGGGCTGAAAGTTATGGCGAACTGGATGGTGGCTGCGGGACGGGAGAGCCTTGAGCGGGCGGATGTGATTGTGCCGGTGCCGCTGCATTATTTCAGGCTGGTGCGGCGGGGGTATAATCAATCCGGGTGGCTGGCGAGCGCGATCGGGGCGCAAGCGGGGGTGCGGGTCGATCATGGGCTGGTCAATCGCGTGCGGGCGACGCCGTCACAGGCGGGGCTGAGCCCAAGGGCGCGGCATCGCAATGTGCGCGGAGCGTTTGGCGTGAGCAAGCGGGCAGAGCAGCGTGTGGCGGGCAAATCGGTGGTGCTGGTCGATGATGTGTTGACGACAGGGGCGACGCTGAAGGCGGCCAGTCGCGCTTTGTTGAACGCCGGAGCGGCAGAGGTGAACGTGCTGGTGCTTGCGCGCGTTGTGAAACCAGACGACATTGCCATATAAAGGCGCTGTCTTCAGCCGGTAATGAAAGTCTATATTATGCCCAAAGTGACGATTTATACGCGTGAGTTTTGTCCCTATTGCTCGCGGGCGCTGAAATTGCTGCGGCAGAAACAGGCGGATATGACCGAGATCAAGGCGGGCATGGACGCGAAGAAGAAGCAGGAAATGATCCAGCGCTCGCATGGCGGGCGGACATTTCCGCAGATTTTTATTGGCGACAAGCATATTGGCGGCTGCGACGAGATGATGGCGCTGGAGCGGTCGGGTAAGCTGGACGCGTTGCTGGCGGGATAGGGCTCTTTTGTTTGTCTCCCGTTCGCTGCGCTCACGATGAGACGCGCCTTCGGCGGCTGAGGGCTCTTTTGCTACACGCTTGAGTTATGGTTAGCCTGTATTCTCTGCATAAGTTCGATGCGGTTGCCGAAGGGGTCGGTGGTGTCTTTGCGGTGGTAGCCTTCGAGCGGGGAGCCGTCTTTGAGGGTGTGGCCGGCGGCTTCGAGAATGTTCGTGAGTTTTGCGAGATCGCGCACCAAAAGGGCCGGATGGGCTTTTTTGGCGGGGACAAAGCCGGTTTCGACGCCGAGATGGATTTTGACGGTGCCCTGTTCGAACCAGCACCCGCCACGCACTGCGAGATCTGCGGGTTTGGCCACTTCGGTCAGGCCCAACAGATCCGCATAGAAGCCCCTCGCCTCGGCCTCACCGCCTTTGGGCATGGCAAGCTGGACGTGGTCGAGGGCGAGAATATGGGGCATGGGGCGGCTCCTGAGGCAAAGAGTTCGGGCGCGCTTATCCTAGAGCCTGAAGGGTGCGCTGTCATCTTGGCACGGCCCGCTATTGCCTGTGCGCGTTTGCCCGCTTGACCTTCGGGGTTTGCCGGTTAAGAGAGGGGCAGAACAGGCTTTCAGACAGGAGGTGCCTTATGGCTGGCTCTGATTATATCCGTGGCGAAATGGAAATTTCCGAACAAACCCGCACCTGGGACGGCTTTCTCAAAGCGACCTTGTGGGGCAGCTTCATCATTATCCTGCTGGTGGCTTATGCGACGCTGACGGTGGCGCTCGGAATGAACTGGGCTGTGTCGCTCGCCTTGTGCGCGGGGCTTGGCATTGTCGGCGGTCTGTTTCTGAACATGGGCAGTGCATGGATTGCGACTGTGGTGATTATGACGGCGCTGGCGGTGATTGTGCAGATCATGATTATGATATTTGGCGCGTTTGGCTAGACATCTTGCTGGATATAAAAACGGGTCGGCGGGAACACCTGTCGGCCTGTTTTTTTGTGGCGGGGATATTTTTACAGTCAATCCGGCGATGCGCCCAATTAGCGCTTTCAATTATCGATAAACGCAATAATGATTGGCCAGCGGAGGCTGTAGACTATGTCCCATAATCCCCTGACCATATCAAATGCAACCAAGCGGTTTGGGTTTTTTACCGCTGTGGACGATTTGAGCATGACCGTGCCTCAAGGCAGCATTGTCGGCTTTCTCGGGCCAAACGGGGCGGGTAAATCGACGAGTTTGCGGATGGCGCTTGGCGTGATGAATGCGGACAAGGGGTCGGTGGCGCTGTTTGGCGGACGGCCCAATCAGACCACATTGCGGCGGGTCGGGTTTTTGCCGGAGGAACGCGGGCTTTACAAGAAGATGACGCCGCGCACGACGATTGCCTATTTTGCGCGGCTCAAAGGGCTTTCCGGCAAAGACGCGCATGCGCGGGCGGATGAATTGCTGGAGGTGGCGGGGCTTGGCAAATTTGCCAAAACGAAAAATTCAAAACTCTCCAAGGGCATGGCTCAGAAGGTGCAGATCCTGTCGACGCTGGCGCACAAGCCTGATTTTCTGATCCTTGACGAGCCGTTTTCGGGGCTTGATCCGGTCAATCAGCAGGGTCTGGAAGATATGATCATTGCCGAACATGCGCGCGGGGCCACAATC
>CALLCD010000070.1 GCA_938049795.1 uncultured Hyphomonadaceae bacterium
GCGCCGAAGCGTTCGGACAGAATGCCGATCAGGGGCGCCATGAGGATTGCGCCGAATGTGTAGATGGCGAGCGAGCTGTAGACATCGGCGCGGGTCCAGCCGAACTCTTCGCCAAGCGGGGCGACCATGACATCAATCGTGTAGAAAGGCAGCGGCGACAGACCAAGCCCGACGCCTAGAGCGGCCGCGCTGAGCACGGGCCAGCCTTCTTTGAACTCGCTTCTCTGTGTCATACCGCTCCCCTGATCACCCTTACAATGATATATCATTTGCGATCATGGTCGAGAAAAATCTCGGTGCGGCCTGTAAATAATCTTGCTGGAAAAAGCGCGCATGCAGGTCAGCGTTTGCGTGGGCGCGACAGATTGCGGCTCGACAATTTGGGCAAATGATATACCATTTTAATTCGCAAGCGACCAGAATGCAGGAAGAGACACATGCCCGATACGATCACGTCCAATGAGTTGAAAAAGATACAACCCGTCCTCGCCCGGCATGAGGGCGTTTGGGAAGGCACGTATCGGTTTTATGACGTGGCGGGCAACAAGATTGACGAACATGCGTCGCGGCTTTTGTGCCGGTTTCCTGAACAGTGGCATCCCTATCATCAGACGAATTACTATCGCTGGGCCGATGGCAAGACTGAGACGCGCGACTTTCCGGCGGCGGTCGAGAATGGCCGGTTGAAATGGGACAATGAATTTATCAATGGCTGGGCCAGCGATGTGGCGCTCGATGATTTTGGCCGCACCAATATGCTCAACTGGACGCGGACCGGTGAGCCGGATCTTTATCTCTATGAGATGATCCAGCTTTCCGATGACGGCCAGTCGCGCGCGCGGGTTTGGCAATGGTTCAAAAAGGACCGGCTGTTCCAGCGCACGCTGGTCGACGAGCATTTCATCACGCGGGACTGGCAGAGCTATGAAGGGCGCGCGTTTTAGACGGCAGCTTTTTCTTTACGCCCAAAAATTGCGCCAAGAGCCAGAACGGCAAAACCTGCAAGCCATGGGACGGTGCGCGCCCAGACCGAGCCCGGCCCCGATGGCCATGCGAACTCGTAACCGACACAGACGCCAAACCCTGCGCAAATAGCGAGCAGCGCTGACAGTCCGGACGGGCGGCGGCCGAGCGTTCTGGCAATGACAATCGGGCCGAACGCTGCGCCAAGTGCCGTCCATGCAAACAGCGTCCGGTCGAATATGGTCGCAGGCAAGAGCAAGGTTAGCGCCACGGCGATGATGCACAAGGCGAGAATGGACAGCCGCGAGACAAGCACATCGCGGCCCTTTGCTCCTTTGCCGAGCCCGAGATCATGGGAGATCGCCGCGCCCGCGACAAGCAACTGGCTGTCCACCGTGGACATGATCGCCGACAGGGTGGCCGCCGCAATAATCCCCGCCATCATGCCTGGCAACAGATCATCGGCCAATTGGAAGAAGATGCCTTCCGCATGCCCCTCCCCGCCCAGGATCGCGCGTGCGGATAGGCCAAGCACCGCCATGCCCGCATAGACAAGCGCGCCCCAGCCGATGGCAACGCCTGCACCCATGATCCGCGCTTTGCGGTCGCGCGCAGCCATGATCCATGCCGTCAGATGTGGTTGTCCGAGCGCGCCGAAACCCGTGGCGAAAAGCCCGACAACGAAACCTGTCGCAACCCAGCCTGCCCGACCGCCAAAGGGCGCGCTATAGGTTTCGGGCGCGTTGGCGAAAGCTAACGAGATCCCCTCGACACCGCCTGCGGCCACAAAGGCCACACTCGGCAAGACCACCGCCACAAGCGCCATAAGCAGCCCTTGCATTGTGTCCGTAATCGAGACGGCCAGAAACCCGCCAAGGAATGTGTAAGCGACAATCACCACCGCACCGAGGATAACCCCCAGCTCGAGGCCAGTGCCGAACAGGCCGTCAAAGGCAATGCCCGCGCCTTGGAACTGCGCGGCGACATAATAGGAAAAGCAGAAGGCGATCATCAGAGAGGCGGCGATGCGGATGGCGCGGGCTGTGGCCGGTGCCGCGTCTTCGGCAAGAAAATCGGTCAGCGTCAAATGCCCCTGCTCGCGCGAACTGGTCTGGAGCACTTTGCCGGCCCAGAGCCACACGGCGGCGTAACCGATCAATATGCCCGGCACCATCCAGAGCGCGGAAGGCCCCGCGACATAGACAAAGCCGGAAAAGCCAAGCAGCACCCAGGCCGACGAGCTTGACGCGGCATAGGCAAGGCCCGCAACCCATGGGCCAAGCTGGCGTCCACCCAGAAGAAAAGCTTCCTGCGAGGCGGCTTTGCGCGCGGCCCACACCCCGATCCCGATCAGCAAGACGTTATAGAGGACGAGCGTGACCAGCGCCGAGGGATTGGCCATCAGCTAGGCTCCAACATCGCTCCGGACCGGCACATCCGCACCCTTATAGCCGAGCGGCAGTCCTGCTTTCGGGGTAAAGCCATAAAGTTCCTCATCGGGCACACCTTCGGCAAGAATCTCGCGGCAGGCCAGAAGTTTTTCGAGGTCTATGCCGGTATCCACGCCCATGGATTCGAACATGAAGACGAGGTCTTCGGTGACAACATTGCCGCTTGCACCGGGCGCTGTGGGGCAGCCGCCAAGTCCGCCGAGGGACGCATCGAATGTGGTGATGCCTTCCTCGTAAGCGGCGAGACAATTGGCAAGGCCAAGCCCGCGCGTATTGTGCAAATGGACGCCGGTGAGATGCGCCTCGCCCACCACGCCGCGAACTGCGCGGATCAGGTGTCTGATCGAGGCCGGGTCAGCATAGCCGGTTGTGTCCGACAGGCCCACTTCGCTACAGCCCGCCTCCATCAGACGACTGGCAAGGGAGAGGATCTGGCTTTCGGGGATCTGGCCTTCAAGCGTGCAGCCGAAAGCAGTCGAGAGCGAGCCTTCAAAGTGGGGGCGGTCGGTTTCGGGCAGTGCCCCGATCAGCTCGGCGATGGCTTTGGCCTCGTCAATGACCTGATCATGGGTGCGGCGGATATTGCGCAGCGAATGGGTCTCGCTAACCGAGAGCGGAAGCGTGATTTTGTGCGCGCCCGCATCGATGGCCATTTGCGCGCCTTTGAGATTTGGCACAAGCACGGCAACGGTGAGATCGGGCACAGTGCGGGCAAAAGCGACGACTTCCGCCGTGTCCGCCATTTGCGGCAAGAGCTTGGGCGAGACGAAAGAGCCGACCTCAATTTCGGTCACACCGGCCGCCGCCTCGGCTGAAATCCACCGTTTCTTGATAGCCAGAGGCATGGTCGCGGCGCA
>CALLCD010000071.1 GCA_938049795.1 uncultured Hyphomonadaceae bacterium
CTGCAATGGGCCAATCAGGCCTATCTCGACGCGGTCGAAGCCTCGACGCTCGATGTCGCGCTCGACCGTCAATTGATGCTCGATGAAAAAGCCAGCGAGCAGATGAAACGGACCATCAATCAGGGGCAGGACATTGACGAGACCCGCTCGATTGCCATCAACAAAGAACGCCGCGCCATGCGGGTGCTCAGCTTCCCCCTCTCCGGCGGGGCAGGGGCAATGGCCTTTGATGTGACCGAAGAGGAAGCCGCGCGCGAAGATCTTGACCGCCACGTCCGTGCGCATGGCGAAACCTTGAACCATGTCGCCGATGCTGTGGCGATTTTCGGACCCGACCGCCGCTTAACCTTCAACAATCGTGCATTTGCCGAAATGTGGGAACTGGACGAGCGTTTCCTGCTTGAGAAACCTGCGCATGGCCAATTGCTTGACCGTCTGCGTGAGCGCCGCAAGCTGCAACGTCGCAGCGACTTTGCCGAATGGCGCGCCAATGAGCTGGCCCACTATCTCGACATCTCCGGCGTGGCAGAAGACACATGGTCGCTGCCCGATGGCCGGACCTTGTCCATCACACGCCAGCGCCATCCGCTTGGTGGCTTGCTGCTCGTGTTCAAGGACATCACCGACCAGTTGGGCCTGCAAACCCGATATAATGCCCTGATCAATACGCAGGCCGCGACGCTCGATAATCTGCATGAAGCCTGTGCCGTGTTCGGCGGCGATGCCCGGCTAAAACTGTCCAATAAAGCCTTCCGCACGCTCTGGAAGCTCAGCGAAGAAGACCTGCGCGATGGGCCGGATTATGACGCTATTGTCGATAAGTGTATCCCGCTCTTCTATGACCGCGCCGTCTGGAGTGCCATCAAGGGGCATGTCACCGATATCAGTCCGGAAGCGCGCACCGAAACCAAGGGCGAGATGCGCCTGAATGATGATGACAAGACAACCATTCTAACCTATCTCACCCACCCGCTTCCAGACGGCAACACGCTGATCGCCTTTGCCGATGTCACCGCGACCCGCAAAGTCGAGCGGGCTCTGCACGAGCGGGCCGAGGCTTTCGCCGCAGCCGACCGCCTGAAAACCGAATTTGTCCAGAACGTCTCCTATCAGTTGCGCTCACCGCTCACGACCATTCTGGGTTATGCCGAGTTCCTCGAAAGCCAGCGCAATGACACCTTGTCAGAGCGCCAACTCGATTTTGTGCGCTCGATCCTGTCGGCATCCGATCATCTGTCAAAATTGATCGAGAACATTCTCGACCTCGCCATGATCGAAGCAGGCGGCATTGATCTGGACCTGTCCGAGTTCGACCTCGAGGCGGTGATCGAGGATTCCGTCGAAATGGTCGTCTCCAAGGCTGAGGACACCCAAATCACGGTTCGGGCCGAACTGTCAGGCAATCTGGGAGCCATCAAAGCCGATGAGCGCAGGATCCGTCAGGTCTTGTTCAACCTGTTCTCCAATGCCATGCGGTTTACCGACGAGGGCGGCAAAATCACAGTCTCCGCCGAACGCTATGGCGACAAAGCCGTTATCATCGTCCGCGACAATGGTCGCGGCATCGAGGCGGACAAGCAAGTGGCAACCTTTGACAGCTTCACCTCAAGCGATCATCGCGGGGCCGGTCTCGGACTTGCTCTGGTCAAGCATTTCGTCGAACTACATGGCGGCACGGTGAAGCTGAAATCCAGCCCCGGCGAAGGAACCGAAGTCCAATGCTGGCTTCCGCTAGAGGCGTCCGAAGACATTAAAACGCCGGACATCCAGCTCGATCAGGCGATGGTCGCCTAGGACGAGGATTGCTCGTCGGCTCCACCAAAAAAGCCGCCGTCCGCTCTGGTCACCAACGAGGATCGCGAGCAGGCGGCGGCCGCATTGTCGATAAACCCGTCAAGTGCCGGTCTATTTTTTGCCAGCCCAATCGAGCATACGTCTGCCCGCGCGTGCCGGTCTGGCACCTGTTCCGATGGCCGTATCTGTAACCGTCGGTGCGCTGACAGGGGCCGCCTGCGAGTTAAGATTGAGGTCAGCGCTGGGGCTGTTGACATATTGCGAACGGACGGGCGCTGTGCGTGTGCGTTGGACGGCCTGTTGCGGCTGTTGCGCAGGTCCGGCCACGTGTTGCGACGCTGCGGGCACAAGACCGCCCAGATCCAAAAGGTTCAGCGTATCAGCGCTCAAAAAGCCCTCATGCATGATGCCATTGGCCCGTTGAAACGCGGTCAGGGCCGATTGCGTCGATGGCCCCGCCAGTCCGTCAATGGCACCTGCATAATAGCCCCGCTCGGTCAAAGCGGCCTGTATGCTGGCCACCGCTGTCGGCGTTGTATTGGTGTCGCAAAGCACAGGCACCCATTCGAATTTTTCGCCAACCCGCAGGCGGCGCGTATCGACTGTGCTTGTTTGCGCTGGCTGAACCTGACGCGAATGGCTTGCAGGTCGGGCCAGCCGCGAGATGGATACATCGGTATATTCGGCTGTAATCGGCTCTTGGTTTACCCCGCCCGGATCGACCAGAACCTGCTTGGTCACGGTCTTGTACTGGGCTGGCACCGTCACGGTCTGGACCTGCTCGGGCACGCGCACAACACGCCGCGACACGGTGCGGGTTTCCGCCGGCTCCTCGACCAGACAATAAATCGTCCCTGTTTCCGGATCGACGCGCGAAATCGCTGAAAGATTACGGCCCGGACGCCAGACAAGCTTCGGCTCGCCAACCACAATCGTCTCGGTCACAGTCTCGAACTGGGCCGGAACAATCGACAATTCTTCATAGGCAGGGCGCACCATCACCTGTTCTGTCACCGTTTCGTAGCGCGGCTGACGCACAATATAGCGAGTGCCTTCATCGCGGGTTTTGATGTTCAGCGTATCCGGCGCCATTTCCGCTGGGATCACGTCGATCGTCTCGAAAGCTTCCTGTGTCGTAACCGTTTGCGGGATCGTGTCATAGACCGCCGGAATGATCACACGGGCAAAGCAATCGCCCGTATTGGCATTAGGTAGCGGCTGCTCCATAGGCGAGCGTGTCGGAATTGTGTGACCCGTTACGCCCGATTGAGCATAGGCAATGGTTGCGCCTGATGTCCCCAATACGGTCACGGCCACAGCTATAAGTTTGCGTTTCATGATTACGCCTTTCACTGTCATCAATGATCCCCCTTCCGAAACCAGTATGGCCGGCAGGTCTTCCCCCAAAGCGCGTGCAGGATCGGTGCCCCTGCGCGTTCCGTCAAGATGTTGGCCAACATTCCCGTCACACAATATGTCGTGCAGCGCGGCTCTCTTATCACGCGAATGCTGGAAAAACCTGTTTCAAAACAGAACACCAGATCGGCCGCAGACCGCCATATCGAAGACAGCCGCAAGCCGGACCTTGCCAAATGGCGCGCGGCTGGGTTTAACCATTGGTTTTGGGGGTTCTGTATGACCGATCTGACGCCGCGATATGACTGGACCCGCTCCGAAATTGCCGACCTCTACGCGCAGTCATTCGACCGGCTGATGGTTGCGGCCCTGTCGGTCAAACAGGCCAATTGGCCCGACGGCAAAGTCCAGAAATCGCAATTGCTCTCGATCAAAACCGGCGGCTGCGCGGAAGATTGCGGCTATTGCTCCCAATCAGCCCATTTCGACACCGGCCTCAAAGCTGAAAAACTGATGCCGCTCGAGGCGGTCGTCGCCGCCGCAAAACGCGCAAAAGACAATGGCGCAGACCGCTTCTGCATGGGCGCAGCCTGGCGCAGCCTCAAACCCCGCGATGTCCCCAAAATCGCCAGCATGGTCAGCGCCGTCAAAGCGCTCGGCCTCGAAACGTGCGTCACCGCCGGCATGCTCGAAGAGGGGCAGGCCGAAGCCCTCAAAGACGCCGGGCTCGACTATTACAACCACAATCTCGACACCTCGCGCGAATACTACACCGAGATCGTCTCCACCCGCACCTATGAAGACCGTCTCGACACGCTCGCCAAAGCGCGCGGCGCAGGCATCAAACTGTGCACGGGCGGCATTCTCGGCATGGGCGAGGGGCGCGAGGACCGGATCGGCCTGATTTACGAGCTGTCCCAATTGTCCCCCCATCCCGAAAGCGTGCCGATCAATATGCTCGTGCCCATCGAAGGCACCCCGCTTGGCCAGAGCGCGCCGGTCAGCGTGATCGAAATGGCGCGGGCGATTGCCGTCTGCCGCATTGTCTTCCCGAAAAGCTGGGTCCGCCTGTCCGCTGGCCGCGACGATATGAGCGAAGAAGGCCAGGCGCTCTGCCTGCTCGCGGGCGCAAACTCGATCTTTGTCGGCGACCGCCTCTTAACGACCGACAATCCGGACACCGCCGAAGACGAAGCGCTGATGGGCGCGATGGGCCTTCAAGCCGCAAGCCACACCGAAATGGAAGCCGGACCAAAACCCGGCAAGATCACACTCATCAAGGGAGGGTAGCGGATGACCCTCCAAGCTGTCCTGTGGGATTTTGGCGGTGTGCTGACGAGCTCGCCCTTTGATGCGTTCAACCGCTATGAGGCCGAGCGCGGTCTGCCGCAAGACTTCATTCGCGGGGTCAATGCGATCAATGGCGACACAAATGCCTGGGCCCTGTTCGAACGCTCCGAGATCGACGCGGCAGGCTTTGACACCGCCTTCGCCGCTGAAGCCCGCGCGCGTGGCCATGATGTCCCCGGCAAAGATGTGCTCGCGCTTTTGTCTGGCGACCTACGGCCCCGCATCATCGCCGCGCTCAAGACCTGCAAGACCCACGTCAAAGTCGGCTGCATCACCAATAATGTAAAGTCAGGCAAAGGCGCAGGGATGAGCTTTGATCCGGCCAAAGCCAGCGCCGTCGCCGAAGTGATGGACCTGTTCGATCATGTCATCGAAAGCTCGAAAATCGGCCTCAGAAAACCTGATCCGCGCATCTACGAACATATGTGCGAAACGCTCGGGCTCGATCCGGCAGCCTGCATCTATATCGACGATCTCGGGATCAATCTCAAACCCGCCCGCGCTATGGGCATGACCACAATCAAGGCGCTCGGCGAGCAGCAAATTCTCGATGATCTCGCCGCCGCGACAGGATTTGTCTTTGACTAACTGGCGGCCAGCTCTCCTATGGTTTTGCACTCTGGCAACCCTGTGGGCGTGTGCTCCGGCCCCGCCCGCCGAAGAACCACGCGCGCGCGCCGACGAGACCCTACTCGAAACCCCCACACCGCCCGAACCCGCACCGCTCGCCGCCCCGACCGCGCAGACCATTGCCGACATCTTGGAGATCACCGACCGCAACAACCTCAGACGGTTCGCCCGCTATGCCGACCAGTCCGAAGGCTTTGCGTCGAATTTTGCCGGCAGTTCACATTTCGACCATTGGTCGCTGATCCGCCGCACCGGTGTTGACCCTCTGCGCGAGATTGAAAACCTGTTCGCCGAGCCGCATGGCACAAAAATGGTCGGCGAGGAGGTCTGGTATATCTGGCCAGATCTCGCCGCCAAATCGTCCGAAGACCTGCTGCCCGAACGTTTGAGCTTTCGCGACAGGGCACGCTTACAGGCTTTGGTTGGCGACACCGGCATCGCCACCGTGCGCGCAGGCGGGGCCTATCCGGGCTTCCGCACCGCGATCAGCGAGACGGGCCGCTGGGTCTATTTCCTACATGAAACAGGTGAAGAGGACGAACCAGAATGAGCGAGTTAATCGGCGCGCGCGCCGCATGTGAACATTTGGACGGATGGCAACCTCATGATGGCCCGCGCGACGCCATCGAGAAGACCTTCATGTTCGCGGACTTCAAAACCGCCTTCGCCTTCATGACCGCCTGCGCGCTGGCCGCCGAACAGGCCGACCATCATCCCGAATGGTTCAATGTCTACAACAAAGTGCACGTCATCCTGACCACCCATGATGCCGATGGCGTCACGCAAAAGGATGTTGATCTCGCGCGCTTTATGGATGCGCGTCAATAAAGTCCGGATTGATCAACCGTGTCTCGTTATCGCCCGTTGCCATAGGCGGGCAATAAGACGCGCCGAGGATCTGCCCTGTGCCGATCTCCTGCACCAGAACCGCGCACTGATCGGCCTCGGCCTTATGAATGTGCGCACGATAGGTCTCCGCCGCGCCAGTCCACGCGCCCAGCGTATCAGACCCGATGGCCACATTGCGGCTGCTTGCGGTCAGGCCTTTGTTCTCGCCGCCATGAATCTCGTTGCTCATCGAAGAGATCATCTCCACAAGCACGACCTCCGCCTTGATCGGCCCGCCTTCGGCCAGCGGCGCAACCGAGACCATAAACTCGTCACCATGCGAGGAGACGCTGACTTTGACATGCGGGTGGGGCGCACGTTCGATCAGGGTTTCAATAGAGCGCTGCTGCGAGCCGGTCGTTTCGGTGGAGCCAGCAATGACGGCCTGAGGCGTGTAGACGCTACCCGTATTGCGTAAAGCGTAATTATAGTCCCGCTGGCGCTCGGTGTTCGCCCGGGCTGACAAAGGGTCGACCCAGTGCCCATCACGTCCGTCCACCAAAGCGTTCCAGTAATCGACATGCCATTCGATCACAACCAGATCATCGCGCTCGGCCAGTTCGGCAAACAATTTCTCCGCACGCGGACAGGACGAACAGCTTTGCGACGTAAACAGCTCAACAAGGATCGGCGCGCGCATCAAGCTTGAAGCGGGTGTCGTCGCCGTGTCCGTCGGCTCTGCTTGCGCAAAAGCCAAAGGCATAAGGAAGGATAAAAGCAGGACAGAAAATGGAAAAAAGCGCATCAAAAAAGTCGAGGTCCGGTCGGTGTTTTTGTTTTTGTATTGCAAATTGTATGCTGAAGAACAAATCCCGTCTCTTCACGCTTGCGTGAGCCGTTTCCCCCCTTTGCCTTAGGGGCATAGCTTGACGCGCGCCCGCGAAGCTGGAAGCAGTATCTGCTTGAAGCACTGGAGGAAAATTCGATGGCCCGCATGGCAGGAAAGATGGCACTGATTACAGGGGCGGCGCAAGGACTGGGCG
>CALLCD010000072.1 GCA_938049795.1 uncultured Hyphomonadaceae bacterium
CCAATTCGGGGAGAGAGGTTTGAGTTTTGACCAATCGGGCGAGCCCTGCTTTTTGCTGGGCATCGAATGCGTCGCGGGGCATTGAGGCCATTTGTCCGGCCATGATGGGGGCTTGGGCGGCAGCCATTTCGGGCGTTGCGCCGGGGAAAAACAGACCAGCGAGGAAGGGCAGACTGTCAACGATGACGAGTTCGTCTACGAGGTCCGGTGCGTCGAGCGCGGCCTTCATCGAGACAAAGCCGCCCATGGAGTGGCCAACGAGAACGGCGTCGTTTGCGGGGGTTGATCGCAACTCGCTGACGAGCGCTGCCGTAATTTGGTCCGTATAGGTGCCTTCATAACTGATCGGGTCAGCGCCCGCAAAACCGGCGACTTGTACGGTGCGGACGTCATAGTCTGGCTCGAGCAGGGAGATGGTATCAGCCCAGACATCGGCACTGGAGGCCAGGCCAGGCACGAGGACGATGGTGCGCCCGTCGGCATTGCCGGTGCGGGTGATTTGGATTGCGCTTTGCGGCTCCGCCTGCACGGTGGCAGAATGGCAAGCGGTAAGGACGGCTATGGAAAGTGCGATTGTCAGTTTACGCATTATATTTATCCTTCGGGTTTGAACAGGGTTTCAATGGGCTCACCGAACACGGCGGCCAGTTTGAAGGCCAGTTCGAGGCTTGGGTCGTAGCGTTCGCGTTCGATGGCGTTGACGGTTTGGCGGGAGACATTCAGCCGTTCGGCGAGGTCTTGCTGGGACCATTTATTGGCCTTGCGCAGCTCTTTGATGCGATTTTCTATCTGTACCTCCTGATCATAATGGGCAGGCACAGACCCCACGCGCCGATCAGCAGAGGACCGACCCAGATCAGCGGAAGGTTGGGCCAGCCGGCGGTAACGCCAAAGCCCCAAATGGTCATCCCCCACCCCACAAGCATCGCGCCCAAGGCAAAAGCTTCCGCATTTATCCGCTTCATCAATTCATCAAATCGCGCATATTGCCGAAGGATTGCCCAGAAGACGAGGATGAGCGGGAGGACGGGCGCGAGCGCTAAGGCGGATTTGACGAGGCCAGGCTCGGCGGCATCCCGCGCAGGGATGGTGAGAAAAAGGACAAGCGCGTAAATCACGAAAGCGCCGCCAAGCTCGACGCCATAGCGCCATGTTACAGGGTTTGTTTTGTCAGCCATGTGTTACTCCAAATTATGGAAAGCACTCTTTACATAATTGGTTTTTCATAAATGTAAAGCTTGTTTTCCATTTTAGTCTGGAAGCACAAAAAAAGGCCGCCCTCTTTTCGGAGAGCGGCCTTTGGATTTGGAGGGGGCTGACGGTTAGTCGTCGTCGCCTTTGATTTCTTCGCCGGTTTCCTGATTGACGACTTTCATCGACAGACGAACCTTGCCGCGATCATCAAAGCCCATCAGCTTGACCCAGACGGTTTGGCCTTCGGAGACGAGATCTTTGGGGTGGCCGATGCGCTCGTTTGCCATTTGCGAGACGTGGACCAGGCCGTCTTTCGGGCCGAAGAAGTTTACGAATGCGCCGAAGTCTTTGATCGAGACGACTTTGCCTTCATAGATCGCGCCGACTTCCGCTTCGGCGGTCAGGGCGTGGATGCGCTTCTTGGCCGCTTCAATGGATTCCCTGTCGAGCGCGGAGATCTGGATCGTGCCATCATCGGCCACGTTCAGCTTGGCGCCGGTCGTGTCCACAATATCGCGGATGACTTTGCCGCCAGTGCCGATCACGTCGCGGATTTTGTCGACCGGGATTTTCACGATCTCCATTTGCGGCGCATTGTCGGACAGTTCCTCGCGCGCGCCTTCGAGCGCTTTGGCCATTTCACCGAGAATATGCAGACGGCCGCCCTTGGCTTGCTCAAGCGCCGTTTTCATAATGTCTTTGGTGATGCCTGCGATTTTGATGTCCATTTGCAGCGAGGTCAGACCTTCGGTCGTGCCAGCCACTTTGAAGTCCATATCGCCGAGATGGTCCTCGTCGCCGAGAATATCGGACAGGACCGCAATGCCGTCATCTTCCTTGATCAGACCCATCGCAATGCCCGAGACAGGCCGCGCGATTGGCACGCCGGCATCCATCATGGCGAGCGAGCAGCCGCACACTGTAGCCATTGAGGACGAGCCATTGGACTCGGTGATCTCAGAGACGAGACGCACCGTGTACGGAAACTCTTCCGGCTCTGGCAGAACGGCCTGAAGCGCGCGCCATGCGAGCTTGCCGTGGCCGGTTTCGCGGCGGGAGGTGCCGCCCATGCGTCCGGTTTCGCCGACCGAATATGGCGGGAAATTATAGTGGAGCATGAATTTGGCTTTGGAGGTGCCGCCGAGCCCGTCGATGAATTGCTCATCGTCGGAGGTGCCGAGGGTTGCCACACAGAGCGCCTGGGTTTCGCCGCGTGTGAACAGGGACGAGCCGTGCGTACGCGGAAGAACCTGGGCTTCGGCGAGGATCGGGCGGACCTGATCGAGCGAGCGGCCATCAATCCGCTTGCCGGTCTTGATGATGTCGCCGCGAACTACGGCCGCTTCGGCTTCCTTGAAGGCCGCTTTGAACGTCTCCCCGCTCATCGACTTTTCAGCCTCTTCGGTGGAGACGAGCGCGTCTGCCGCTTTGGTGCGAGCTGCGCCGACGGCTTCCTGACGGGAGAGCTTTTCGGTGATCTGATAGGCGGCGGAGAGGTCCGCGCCGACGAGGCCCTGGATCTCTTTCAGTTCGGCCGAGTAATCCACGCCCTCGAAGTCGAACGGCTCTTTGGCGGCTTTTTCCGCCAGCTCGATGATGGCGTCGATTACGGGCTGCATGGCTTCGTGGCCGGCCATGACCGCGCCGAGCATGACATCTTCGGACAGTTCTTTGGCTTCGGATTCGACCATCATCACGGCGTCTTGCGTGCCTGCGACGACGAGGTCAAGCTCGGACTCTTCGAGATCGTCAATGCTTGGGTTGATGATGTATTCGCCATCGGCATAGCCCACGCGCGCGGCACCAATTGGCCCCATAAAGGGCGCGCCGGACAAGACGAGCGCAGCGGACGCGCCGACCATGCCGAGAATGTCCGGATCGTTTTCCAGATCGTATGAAACGGCGGTCAGGACGACTTGCACTTCATGCTTGAAGCCCTTGACGAAGAGCGGGCGGATCGGGCGGTCAATCAGACGGCTGGTCAGCGTCTCTTTTTCCGTGGGGCGGCCTTCGCGCTTGAAGAAGCCACCGGGAATGCGGCCCGCCGCGTAATATTTTTCCATATAGTTGACGGTCAGCGGGAAGAAATCCTGACCGGGTTTGGCTTCCTTGCGGAACACGGCGGTCGCAAGGACAGTGGTGTCGCCATAGGTGACGAGCACTGCGCCGTCGGCCTGACGGGCCACGCGGCCCGTTTCAATCGTGAGTGTACGGCCGGCCCATTCCAGCGATACGGTGTGTTTATCGAACATAGTTTTATCTTTCATTTCCTACGAAAAAACCCGCTGGCCCGAATGGCGCAGCGGGTTCTGTTGGGCCGCCCTAGCGGCGAATGCCCAGTTCTTTGATGAGCGCCTGATAGCGGCCCTCATCCTTGCGCTTCACATAGTCGAGAAGCTTTCGGCGCGTGGCGACCATTGTCAGGAGGCCACGGCGTGAATGATTGTCTTTTTTATTGGTCTGGAAGTGTTCGGTGAGATTTGTGATCCGTTCGGTGAGAATGGCCACTTGCACTTCCGGAGACCCGGTGTCGCCCTCCGATTGGGCAAATTTCTTGATCAGTTCCGCTTTGCGGGCTGGTGTAATCGACATCGCATTTTCCTTATATTGGCGCGCATTTTGTGCGGAGCCTCGATTAAAAAAAGCGCCTGTTTTCAAGGCAAATCATGGGGTTTTCATGCCAAACGGCGATGGCCAAGATGTCGTCCAGCCATGCTTAAGCGAGGGAACCCCCGTGATTGGAGCGGCTTATGGCGCATTTTGCGGGGTTTGGGAAGGGGGAAGTTGGGGTGTTTTGGGCGTTTTGCTCAGCGGGTGCGAAGTCATGAGTGAATGACGGGGGCTTGGGCTCTCCACCGGAGGAACGCACTGGGTCCCGGATCTCGCTGCGCTCGTCCGGGATGACAGTGGGAGGATTAGCGTTTTGGTTTCTTACTCGTGGATCGCAGTCCATCTATATGTTCCAACAAATCGTCCGACACTTTGAGCCAAAGTGGATCGAGTATGAAGTCTATGCCTTCACGCCTAGCAAGTTTGGCTGCGGGCGCGAAATCACTATCGCCAGCAATAAGTACTATTCTATCAACTTGGCGCTTCAGACTCATCGCGGCGATGTCTAGCCCTATGCGCATATCCACACCCTTTTGTCCGACGTCCAATATGAAATCATCGTCTGTCAGACCTAATTGGGTTCCATTATTTGCAATAAGCCTTTTCTGAACATCCGAGCGTATGCGCCAAATACCCGTTTTTGTCTCGAGCCTACCTAATCGTAGGGCGACTTTACGTTTCTTCAGAAGTTCCGAGTGAAGCTGACATCTAAACACTGCCTCATCTGATTTCGCCAAGTTTATCGCGCGTTTGGAGATAGGCTTGTGAATACGCTTTTCGAGTGGCGGGCTATCGTAGAAGAATAGTCGATATAAATCCGCTTCCCGTTCATATTTGGGCTTCTGTTTTTTCGAACTGACATTGCGCGAGAGATGCCGATTTGCCAGTTCATAGATCTCAGATGCAGCCTTGGTGGCGTCGGCCCGATCAATTTCTGGGCAGATGTGCGGGTATCTTTTGAGAAAGAACCCACCATCAACAAGTATTGCTGTTTTGTACATAATCGAAAAACCCCCTGCGGCGCACCGCATCTTCGATTGAAAATGATACGGGGGCAAGCAGGGGGTTACGCAATATCCACAGACTAATACGTAATGTATGGATAGGGAATTAAAATATCACCATACCGGTTACTTTTTTCACCGACCTACCCCGCAAAGACCTTTACCGGCTGGAAGCGGCCTGCGCGGACTTCGCCTATGGCGACGGCTTGGTCGGCGTTCATGGCGACGGCTAGGCGGTCATCGTCCGGATTGGTGGCGCGGTTTTCTTTCCAGTGGTCTAGGACATGGGGGAGGAGCATGACGGGTTGGCCGTTGAAGATTTGGGCGGCGGCGTCCGGGGAGATGTCTACGAGGGGGATGGTCTCTAGGGCGGTTTCGATGGGGGCGAGGAACTCGAACAGGGCCGGTTTGTCTTCGGCGAGGGCTTCAAGCTCGGCCAGGGTGACGGCGTTGTCCTCGTCAAAGACGCCGACGCGGGCGCGGCGGAGCATGGTGATGTGGCCTTCGGTGCCGAGGGCGTGGGCGAGATCGCGGGCCATGGCGCGGACATAGAAGCCTTTGCCGGAGCGGACGCGGAAAGTGGCGGCGTCTTCGGAGACGATTTCGACCAGTCCGGCATCGTGGACGGTGACCGCCCTGCCCTCAAGTTCGAAGTCTTCGCCGTCGCGGGCGAGATCATAGGCGCGTTTGCCATCGACTTTGATGGCGGAGAATTTGGGCGGGACTTGCTCGATCTCGCCGAAAAAGGCGGGAAGCGCGGCGAGAATGGCGTCTTTGGTTGGGCGGACCTCGGAGCGGGCAATCTCGACGCCTTCGGCATCATAGCTGGCGGTGGCGATGCCCCACTGGACTGTGAAGATATAGTCTTTGTCGGCATCCATCGCCCAGGCGACGGTTTTGGTGGCGTGGCCGAAGGCGATGGGCAGGATGCCGGTGGCGAGCGGGTCGAGCGTGCCGCCATGACCGACCTTTGCGGCGTTGAACAGGCGTTTGAGCGCACCGACAGCCTGTGTCGAGGTCATCTCGAGCGGCTTGTCGAGGCAGAGCCAGCCATTTACGGGATCGCCTTTGCGTTTGCGTTGCCTCGCCATGATGGACGCGTCTAGCCTGCCGCTTCGGGCAGTTCGGGGACGCCGACCGCATGGAAGCCTGCATCGACATGGATGATCTCGCCCGCAATCGAGCGGCCAAGCGGGGACAGGAGATAAAGCGCGCAACCGGCGACGCCTTCCATGCTGGTGTCTTCTTTGAGGAGGGACCAGTCGCGGCCAGTGCCCATGAGGGATTTGCCGCCGCGAATGCCTGCTAGCGAGAGCGTTTTCATGGCGCCTGCGGAGATGGTGTTGACGCGGATGCCTTGGGGGCCAAGGTCGCGGGCGGCGTAGCGGGTGGCCGCTTCGAGGCCCGCTTTGGCGACGCCCATGACATTGTAAGATGGCACGGTGCGCTCTGCGCCGAGATAGGTCATGGCGATGATCGAGCCGCCATCGGGCATGATTTCGGAGGCGCGGCGGGCGCAGTCGATGAAGGAGTAGACGGAGATGTCCATCGCGCGGCG
>CALLCD010000073.1 GCA_938049795.1 uncultured Hyphomonadaceae bacterium
CAGGAGGGGTAGAATACAGAGCGCAACAATAATAGCGACCTGGCCATTTTCATCCGAGCGGAACAACATGTGAGACTTCCCAAAGCGTATTTGTTTTCAGGTGTTTCTATTAGCAGGGGAAGTTTAATATGCGGCTAGGACGGTATTTGAAATTTGATCTATTCTGTTGGTTTGTTGGTGCCGTTTCAGCGCGCCTTGTCCGACGTCGGGACGGGCCTTTTTGTTGGCTCGCCTCGCTTCCCTCATCCTGAGCGAAGTCGAAGGGTGTCTCGCGCGTTTGACCGGACCCCTCAGAGCCCGCCTCGTGGTTCGACTTCGCTCACTATGAGGCTTCGAGAGAGCCGCCTATTTATGGCTCATTTTAGTCCGGAATCTCGTTGTTTTGGGCGAGAATTTGACCGGCAAGGTAGAGCGAGCCGCAGATGAGTATGCGGGCGGGATTGCGCGCAGCGGCGGCGCTCATGGCCGCTTCGAATGATGTGATCGCCGTCGCTTCAAGCCCTGCTGCCTGCGCGGATGCGGCCAGATCTTCCGGGTCGGCTCCGTCATGACCGTCCGCATTCGGACAGGTGAAGATGCCCGAGACATGCCCCGCAAAGGCCTTGAAATAACTCCTTGAGTCCTTATTGCGCATCATGGCGCAGACCAGCACCGTGTCCCCCTCCAGCGCAGACAGGAAGCGCGCTATGGCTTGGGCCGCATGCGGATTATGTCCGCCATCGAGCCAGACCTCTGTTCGGTCCGCCATATCCACAACTGGCCCATCCGACAGCTTTTGCAGGCGCGCCGGCCAGACCGCTTCATCTAGTCCGCGCTGAATCGCCGCTTGCGGAACATCGACACCTTCCGCACGCGTTAAAGCAAGGGCCGCAAGGGCAGCATTGGCGCGCTGGTGGCTGCCGAACAAGGCGGTCGGTACGGGCAGCGCAGCGATATGTTCGGGCGCGAGCAAATGCAGCGGCGCATCCAGCGAGAAAGCCTCTTCGGCAATCACACCTGCGGGCACATCGGACTGGGTGGCGGAGGTGACCGGACAGCCGCGTTTGATGATCCCCGCCTTCTCCCAGGCAATGCGTGAGAGATCGGTTCCGAGATAGGCTTTGTGGTCATAGTCCACAGGCGTGATCACGCTCATGATCGGCTTGGTGACGATATTGGTGGCGTCGAACCGGCCGCCAAGGCCCGTTTCAAGGATCAGCAGGTCTGCGGGGATGTCGGCAAAGGCGAGGAAAGCTGCGGCCATTGTGGCTTCGAAATGGGTGATCTCAAGGCGCGGCTCGGTCATCACGGCGTGGTAGACCTGATCGAGATAGCTGATCAGCGGGGCATCCTCGATCAGATGACCGGCGAGGCGGATGCGTTCATTGAACCGGACGAGGTGCGGAGAGATCGCGACGTGCACGGACAATCCTGCCGACTCGGCCATTGCCCGCATAAAGGCACAGGTCGAGCCTTTGCCATTGGTTCCGGCGACATGGATGACGGGCGGCAGGCGGTCTTGGGGCCTGTCCAAACGGTCAAGCGCGCGCTCAATCCGGTCAAGCGCCAGATCTATCGTTTTGGGATAGAGGGTCTGAAACCGTGCTAGCGCCGCCTCAAGCTCGGCACCGGCGCGGTTCAAGCAGCTCCGCCTTTTGTTGTCTCGGGCAAAGGCGCGTCCGGCACAGCGGGCGGCGCAATCGTCGTGCTGGTCCGGTCAGCCTTGCGGCGACGTTTGGGCATGAGATGGGCGATCACGCGCGCGACGACCGTTTTCAGCTCGCGGCGGTCAGAGACAATATCGACAACGCCCTTCTCGCGTAGAAATTCCGAGCGCTGGAAGCCTGCGGGCAGTTTTTCGCGGATGGTCTGCTCGATCACGCGTGGGCCTGAAAAGGCAATCATGGCTTCGGGCTCGGCAATGTGGACATCACCCAGCATCGCGTAAGAGGCAGACACGCCGCCCGAGGTCGGGTCGGTCAGGATGACGACATAAGGCAGACCGGCTTCACGCACTTCCTGGATTGCGAGCGTGGTGCGCGGCATTTGCATGAGCGACAAAGTGCCCTCCTGCATGCGCGCGCCGCCGGATGCGGTGGCGACAATGAAGGCAGCTTTTTTGGCAACGGCCATTTGCGCGGCGGCGACGAAGGCTTCGCCTGCGGCCATGCCGAGCGAGCCGCCCATGAAGGCAAAATCCTGAATGAGGATGACGGCGGGCGTACCACCAACTTTGCCGAAGGCGGCGGACATGCAGTCATCCTGACGGATTGGATCACCGCCAAGTTCTGCTTCGACTTTTTCGCGGCCATCAATTTTAGACTTGGCGGCTTTCAGACGCGACGTATAGGTCTTGTCGTCCTTGAATTTGAGCGGATCGCGCGGAGCGGGCGGCAGGGCGATGGCTTCCCAGCGCTGCTCGTCAAACAGAAGGCGGAACCTATTGCGCGGGGAAATGCGCATGTGTGCGCCGGCGGGGGTCACCCACCAGCTTTCTTCGAGGTCGGTTTTATAGACCAGTTCGCCGCTTTTGGGGCATTTGACCCAGAGATTGTCGGGCGTGTCGCGTTTGCCAAGCAGGTTTTTCAAACCGGGCGGGCGGATGTTTGAAAGCCAGTTCATATGAGCTGAACTCCTCTAAATCATGTCTCAAGCGAGGCTTTTATCGGCCCGGCAGAAAATCTAAAACACTTGCCGTTGGGGTAAGGGATCGTATGACCACTCTTCTACCGGCAGATGTCAACTCCTTACATGCAACGCCTCTGAACCTAATCATGACCCAGAAGATCAACAGGCTTAGCCCTGTTTTCTGTATTGTTTAAGCCAAAAAGCGCATTTAGGCGCGATTTACACCTCTTATAGACCCGCTTAGCTCTTTCGCCAAATCTCCCATACCGTTGATTGCAGCGGTCAGGTCACCCGTTTCAGCCGCACGTGCTGCGTGTTCGACAAAAGCCGAGCCGACGACGACCCCGTCTGCGATCTGCGCCATGGCCGCCGCCTGCGCACCGTTTCTCACGCCGAAGCCGACACAAATGGGCAGGCCAGACACACGGCGGGCCATATCGACATTGGGTTTGATCGCTTGCGGATCGGCGGAGCCTGCGCCCGTCACCCCGGTCACGGCGACAAAATAGAGAAAGCCAGATGCGCCCTCGGCGACGGTTTTCATTCTCGCTTCGCTGGTGGTCGGGGTTGCAAGCCGGATCACGGAGAGTTCATGGGGCGCGTAGGCGGTGCGCAGGGGCTGGTCTTCTTCAGGCGGCAAATCGACGATAATTGTGCCGTCTATGCCCGCGTCCGCCGCCCTGCCCGCAAAAGCCTCATATCCCATCGAATGGACCGGATTTGCATAGCCCATCAGGATAAGCGGGGTCTCGGAATCTTCTTCGCGGAACCTTTGGGCAAGGGTAAACACATGGTTAAGGGTGGTGCCCGCCTTGAGGCTGCGTTGACCGGCGCGCTGGATGGCCGCGCCGTCTGCCATCGGGTCGGTAAAGGGCGCGCCAAGCTCGATAATGTCTGCGCCATTGTCCCGAAGTGCGCACATGGCCTGAAAAGAGGTTTCCAGGTCCGGATCTCCGACCATGAGATAGGACACCAGCGCGGCGCGGTGTTCGGCTTTTGCTTTTTCGAAGCGAGCGGTAATTCGCGAGGTTGGCATAGAGGGTGTCCGCTTGGGCTTGGGGCGACGACAGATGTGCGCCCGTGATCATCCGCGTTCATACGCGCAATTTCGGCGATGGCAAGCGGGCAGGTCTAAGCGTCGTCGGGCGTGGCTTTTGGCAGCACTTTGGGCGGGGTCTTTGTCTTGGCGCTGCGGCCTTTCAAAATTTCGCCTGTACCATGCATGATGTGGTCGACGACCAAAGCGAGCCCCGCCCCCATCGAATGGAGCAAAGAGCGCTGGAGCAATTCGATCATGTTGGAAAATGTCACACGTTCGGAGATGGCCCCGTCAAAGAACATGATCGAGATGATGCCGACCGTGCCGAGCAAGGAATAGAATACGGCGACGACCAGATTGCCGCCGGCGAACCAGCGTAGGGCTTGCGGGCGATGGAATTGTTGCAGCTCTTCGTCCGACAGGGTGAGCCGTCTTGGTCCATCGGCCATAGGCGTGATGGCTGCATCGGCCTTGCGCCGGAACATGTTTCCTAAAAAGCGTTTCAATTTCCCGCGTCCTCAGTGTTTGGTTTAGACTTCGCACTTATGTGGAGATCTAATTCATCAAATTTATAGATAGGCGCTTGGAGCGAGAAAAACCAGATGGGCTGTGTTGCGGGCGCTATTCGGCATTGAAGACATATCGGCGGTTTTCGACTTCGGTGTTGGGCGGTCTCTGATCTGCCTCGAACAGGTCATAGCCCTCTTTGATATTGGACCAGAAGGCGTGCCAGTGATGGTCCGCCTTTGCTGCGAGCGCGGCATCGGTCAACCGGAAGGGGAAGATATGGACGCGGACACCGGGCTGACCGGCGGCAAGGCTGTCCTCTAGGGCGCCGTAGATCTCCTCGATTCCCCCATCGGTCATCGCGTAACACCCGATGGAGACGCAATTGCCGTGGACCATCAGATAGTCGCCGGTGCGGCCGTGGGCGCGGTCATACCGATTGGGATAGCCGAGATTGAAGGAGAGATGGTAGGCGGAGTTGGGATTAAGGTTCTGGCGGGTGACCCAGTAGAACCCTTCGGGGGCTTGCCGGTCGCCCTGTTTAAGCTTTGGGCCTAAATCGCCCGAATAGGCGCAAATTGGATAGATTTTGGTGAGTTTGTACGCAGCCTCACCTTCGCTGCGGGACCATAATTCAAGCTCGGCCTCGGCTTTGAAGATGCGGATAAAGGTCTCGTCGGCCTGGGCGGGGGCTGGCAGCAGGATTGTGCAGAGATAGAGCAACAATAAGATGGATATGCGGACCATCATAAGAGATTATCGCAAGACTATTGCGGCAATTTCAAGCCTGTTTGCCTAGATTTCCACGCCCAGATGTTCGGCGACGGAGAAGACGTCTTTGTCGCCGCGGCCGCAGAGATTCATTATGAGTATGCCCGCCGAATCTATGGTTTCGAGGGCGTCGGGCAATCTGGCGAGGGCGTGGGAGGGCTCAAGTGCGGGGATGATTCCCTCCAGACGTGTGCAAAGCTGGAAGGCTTCGAGCGCTTCATCGTCTTTGCAGGTCATATATTCGGCCCGGCCGGTATCGCGCAGGAAGGCATGCTCGGGACCGATGCCCGGATAGTCGAGCCCGGCGGAGATGGAATGGGCATCGAAAATCTGTCCGGCGTCATCCTGCAAGAGATAGGTCTTGTTGCCGTGGAGAATACCAGGCTCACCGCCATTGAGCGCGGCCGCATGCATGCCGGTTTCGACCCCGTGACCGGATGCCTCGACGCCGATCAGTCTGACCATTTCATCTTCGAGGAAGGGATGGAACAGGCCGATCGCGTTTGAGCCGCCGCCGATACAGGCCATGACGGCATCTGGCAGTCGCCCTTCCCGCTCGAGGATCTGCGCGCGGGCTTCTTTGCCTATAATTGACTGGAAATCACGCACAAGTTCTGGATAAGGGTGTGGGCCAGCGGCGGTTCCGATGCAGTAGAACGTCTCATCCACATTTGTTACCCAGTCTCGGAGCGCTTCGTTCATGGCGTCTTTGAGCGTGCCGGTCCCCGATGATACGGGTACAATTTCCGCACCCAGTAATTTCATGCGGAACACGTTGGGCTTTTGCCGCTCGACATCGGTTGCGCCCATGAACACCACGCATTTTAGGCCGAACCGCGCGCAGACTGTGGCGGTGGCGACGCCGTGTTGTCCGGCGCCGGTCTCGGCGATGATCCGCGTTTTGCCCATGCGCATGGCGAGCAGAACCTGTCCGAGGCAGTTGTTGATCTTGTGCGCGCCGGTGTGGTTGAGCTCATCGCGCTTGAAATAGACTTTGGCCTTGCCGAAATGTTCGGTGATGCGTTCGGCAAAATAGAGCGGGCTCGGGCGGCCGACATAATGCGCCCAGAGATCGTCCATTTGCGCTTTGAAGGCTGGATCTTTCTTGGCCGCGCGATATTCCGTTTCAAGATCGAGGATGAGCGGCATCAGGGTCTCGGCGACGTAACGTCCGCCAAAATCTCCAAAACGGCCGTTTTCGTCGGGCCATTGATCCCAGGTGTTCGGCTTGTTCATGTGCTGGCCTTTGCGCTCGGTAGGGTCAGGATTGGCGGACGGTCTCGACAAATGTCCGGATCAAGTCTGCGTTCTTTAGCCCCCGAACGCGTTCAACGCCAGAGGACACATCGACCGCGCCTGCCCCCATTTGCGCGATGGCTTCGGTGACATTGTCTGCGGTGAGGCCGCCCGCGAGAATCCAGGGCGGGGTGCCGCGCGGATCATTGGTAAACGCTTTAAGCAGGCTCCAGTCGAACGGGACGCCGTGTCCGCCGCTGTTTTCAGCCTGTTCAGGGGCTTTGGCGTCGAGCAGGAGCCGGTCGGCCATGTCATAGGTGCGGGCGGTTTCGAGGTCTTGGGCGGTGGCGATGCCGATGGCTTTCCAGATTTCGATCCCCGTGCGGGCTTTGATTTCGGCCACGCGCTCCGGGGGCTCTTGTCCGTGCAGTTGGAGTATGGGGAAGCCGAGCGCGGTCACCGCATCAATTTCGGCATCATCCGCGTCGACAAGGAGGGCGACGGGCACCGTGTTGCCAACATGGAGGAGCAGGTTTTGGGCGGCGCTTGGCGGGACGAAACGCGGGCTTTTGGGGAAGAAATTAAAGCCCACCCAGTCGACGCCAAGTGCGGCGGCGGTCCGCAAGCTGTCTGGCTCTTTGAAGCCGCAAATTTTGATCTGGACGTGCATTCCGCCTTGCTAGTCGGTTGGCGGGTTAGGTGCAAGGCATCAGCGGGGCGGCTTCGTGGTTTCATCGACCGTTAAGGATGGCCGAGCCCGTGGCCATTACAGATATCAGCGGATGCGCGCTCTGAAGGAGACCGAGAAGGACGGGTCCGGGTCACCCGCAAGGAAGACGCCTTTGGGGTTGAAGCAGATGAAGGTGACGGCCGGGTCAAAGCCTGCAATCGGGGTGTAGTTGCAGGCGGCGAAATCGGCGGGCGCGGTCGCCGCATCCGAAAAGCCGACATCGGTGGCGAACACGAACGGGTCGAGCCCGGTTGTGACCAATTCGGCAAAATTCACGGGATCAGTGCCCGGGCCCGGGCCGTCTGCATCGCCGTTAAAGAAGGTGATCTCTGGCGGCAATTCGTCAATCAGGAACAGACTGTCATCATCAACATCGCCTAAACCGCTATTGTTCACCGTGATCGTGTAGGTGACATCATTGCCGGGCACGGCGAAGAGGCCATCGCCGTTCGGGTCGAAGACCTGCGTTGTCTTTGTGGCGAGCAGTTCAACCGGCGGGGTGGCGAGCAAAGTGACCTGATAGTCCTCCACTTCCCCATCGCCTGCCGGATCCTGAATGCCGACACCGGAGGCGCGGGACCAGCGGAAGCGGGCAAAGCTTGTGCCGGCGACCGTGCTTGCGGGCGGGGTGATGGTGACCGCGATGGGGGTTGCGTCATTGGCGTCATTGTCGCCAAGATCCACGATGGGCTGTTCGCCCGCATCTTCAAAATCGCCATCAATGTTCCAGTCGATGAAGACCTGCAAATAGCCGCCTGCCCCGCGTGCATCGACATCGAAGGTGACCGCTGTGCCGCCTTGGAACTCTGCCGGTAGGGTGACGCCATCATCCCCAGCGTCGCTGCTGGCGGTCGGGCTGTCGCCGGGGGCGGTTTCGGCGGTGTTCGTTGGCCCGAGCTGGATGCCGGCTTCGATGACATGGATCGGGTTGCCATAATTGGGCGTGACGGCGGGATCGACATCGAAGGGTGCATCGCCAAAATCTTCATCGGTGAGCGTGCCGCCGGTATTGCCGCCGGGATCAATGTTCGGGCAGTTAAATGCGAGCGAGTTGAGACGCCCTGCTGTTGCGTCCCCGAATTTACCGATCCGGTATTCGAAGACGGAGACATCGGTAAAGAAGGCGGCGGCGATGTTGCGCGGCTCGTCCGGATCAATACCTGCGGCGGTGTCATCTGTGGCCGCTTCAAACCGGATACGGTCGGCAGCAGATGGTGCACTGGCGGCAGGATCTGGCGGTGTATTGGCTTGAGTGACGAGCCGTGTGGCGGGCGCTGGCGGGGTGACACCGTTTAAGGCAAACTCGACAATATTGTTCGAGACTTCAATGTATTCGCGCAAACCGCCGCCATTGCCGTCCACATCAATTGCGCTGCCTGCAAAGTCAAGCGTGCCTGCGATGTTGGTGCCGGTGGAGACAAAGGTAAATTCGAAATCGACGGAGACGTCACCGGCTGGGCCGACAAGGGTGGGCTGGAAATTGTCTGGAATACCGATGGGCGCGCCGCCGCCATCGACATCATTGTCGATCCCCAAAAGGGTTGCGCCATTGTTGAATGCGGCGACGCGCACCAGGGCATCCACGCCCGGCGAGACGCCCGGAAAGCGGAACACATCATTGACTTGCGGATTGGCGAGATTTGCACCGGGGGACTCAGGCACAGGATTGGTAAAGACCAGAGGATTGATCGGGCGGCCGAGACAGAAGAGCGGCGGCGGCGGGGAGACGGGTGTCAATATAGCCGCGTCCGTGTCGTCCTCCCCCGGATTGGTTGCCGCATTGGCAGGGGTTGAGTCCGGATCGGGCTCGTTTGCGCTGAGCACTTCGGCCTGTAGCGAATATGGTCCGGTTGCATTGGTCTGGGCGATCACGCGCAAGGTTTGTGTGGTGCCCGAGGGAACAGTTCCCGGGGTCCAGACGCCGGTCGCGGAATTATACGTGCCGCCGCCATCATCGGACTGGAAGGAGAAGCCGGCTGGCAGATCGAAATCAACGCTGACGCCGGTTGCATTGGCCGGACCGCTATTGGTCAGCGCGACATCGAAGAAGACGGCGGTTCCGACGGTTGGCGATGTGGTCGAAGGGGTCAAGGTCAAGGACAGGTCGGCATCGGTGGGCGCTGCGGCGGCCTGAAAGAACAGCTCGACGCGCGAGACCGTGTTCGGGCCATCGTCGAAATTGTCGCAAAAATCAATGAACCAGTTGCCTGTCGCGCTCTCGCCGTCAAATGCGTCCAGCGCCCCTGCCACTTCGGGACGCAGCGCATTGGCGCCTTCGAACTGGAAGGGGGCGGCATTGGCGTCATGATCGCGACCTGCATCAATGCCGGTATTGACCTGAACGGCGGCGTCCTGATCGAGACGGACATTATAGTCGGCGACGGCATTGTTTGGCGCAGGGCCGTTGAGGAGTTGGACCGTTGTGCCCGAGGGAGAGGTCAGGAACAGCTCTGTGTCGAGCCGGAAGCCCTGATCTACGATAATGCCCAAATCGACATCACCGACAGTGAAATTATCAGCCACATTGATCGTGATGCGCAAATCGCCCGGATTGGCCGCATTTGGGACAGCGCAGCCCGTTGTGTAAGTGCCGCCGGCCGTGTCCACATAAGGGCCGGTCTGTGCTGCCGCCATGGGCAGAGCCGACGCAACAGCCCCAATCGCCACAAGATGACGCAGGCCGCGCTTGAACAAAGAACACTGGGTTGCCATTCTCAACTCTGCCCAAATGGAAAATACCGTTATACTTCCGCGGGCTTATGGCGGCTAAACCCTACCTAGAGCTTAATTCTGCGGTTTGACACGCAGCCCTCGGCAGCAATAACAGCGCCCTCCTCCGCGCGCGCTGCAATGCTATCAACGGTTTGGCAGGATCCGATCGAGCATGCCGCTGGCGGAATTCTGATCGAATTTCACACGCAGCTTGACGAAAGGCCCATCGCGGCTGAACTCGGCGGCTTCGAAATCATCATCACGGAAGCCTTCAATGTTCCAGCCCAGCGAGATCCATGTGTTATCGACGGGCGAATACCCAACCGATGGGCCGATCTGGGAATCGGTCTGGCCATTTTGCGAGATCAGGGCCGAGCCGGACACGCCAAGGTCGATCCGTTCGGTGACATCGAAGCGAACCTCGCCACCGACAAGCTGGGTGATCTCGTTGAACCGATCGCCGAAGAACTCTGTCTCGGAATATTTGAAACCGTAAAATGCGGCGACCTGCAAGCGCTCACGCAGGACGGCGTTAATGCCGAAATTGTTGACGACTTTCCATGTCTCGGACTGGCCGGTGGCCTCATCATAGCTGGCGTCGAAGCGGTTAAAGATCACCGCACCCTTGCCGCGTGGACGCCATGCCAGACCGAGACGGGCGTCAAGGCGGGTTGTGTTGGCGCTCTGGTTCAGAAGATCGCGTTCGACCCGGCCAATGAGAGCAAAAGAGACATCTTCAGTGGCCTCGCGTGCGCCGCCAACAATGCCGGTATAGCGGCTGCCCAGCGCACTGTCGCGGACCTCAAGGCGGGCCGATGCGGCGGTGCGCTCGTTCTGATATCCCAAGCCGGTATAGGCGGAGGTGAAAGACTGATCGAGCGCAAGCGGGCTTTGCGGGGCGGTTTCGAGCGGAGACAGGGCATCGTCTGGCACAACATCAAGGGCAAAATCATCACCGGAAATCCGTGCGCGGCGGGCCACACCGAGGCCTGCGGTCCAATTGTCCGACAGGCGGATCGTCTGGTCCACGCCGACGGTGGCGCTCAGGCGACGTGCACTGTCCTGAGTGACAAGATCGGTTGCAGCGGTGACTTCCCCACCCGTCCAGGGCTTTACGGTCACGCCGACAGTGGTGTTGTCGCCAGAGGCGTTTGCGCCATCGAGAATTTCATGACGCAGGTTCAAGGTTGCGCGGCTGCCAATGGACTTGTCAGCGCCGAGAATGGTACGTTGCGGGAACAGTGTGGATTCGTCGCTCTCGCTTCCAATAGGCTGCTCATGGGCGGCAGACAGCGTCAGGCCGAACTGGTCGAATGTCTTGCGCACAGAACTCGTTAACAGGTGCGAGCGGCGTGGGCCATTATCGTCGGCGTCCAGTCGCTCCGTCACGGTCCGGAACCCGACAGAGGCGCCAAACAGAGGGCTTTCACGGCGCAGCGCGGCTTCAGCAACGGTCCGGCTGTTGCCGTTTTCAAGGCTCTCTTCACGATAGACTTCACCATCGACAAAGTGGGCGGCGCCGGTGTGGGCAGCGGATTTGCGTGCCTGCCCAAGCTCGGCGCTAACTGCGGCTCCAAAGCGGCGGATTCCGACCGTACCGGAGGATTGCTGACCGAGCCCGAAACCTGCCTCGTCTTCGCGGTAATATCCGGTGACTGTCAACGCTTCCTGACGGCGGACAACTTCGACGAGGAAGGCGTCGGCATCGGTTTCGCCGCTGAGCGCTTCAGCATCAGAATCGCGGCTTGTGCGGGCGTATTCGGCATGAATTTCGGTTTTTTCGTCCAATCTCGCGGTGATATCAACACCGGCTAGTTGGCTGACTGCGCCGAGCACATTGTCGTCCCCTTCTTCGCGGATATAGGTTGCGCCAACCTCAAGGCGATCATCAAAGGCGCGCGCAGCGACACGGCCACCGGCTGTGATGTTCCGCTCGACAGCTGCCGAGGTTTCAAACTCGGCGACAATCACATTTGGATTGAAGCTCGGATCGGTGGCGTTTATCGGACGGCGGAAGACCAGCTCGCCGGTATCAAAGTCGATGTCATAGTCAACATAGCGCGTCAGAGGCAAGACACTGACAATCTCGTCGGCGCGGAAGCGGTCACGTGTCTCGACAAAGATGCGCTCGGAATTGCGGATCAGCGGAGCATTGTCGAGGATAAAGGGACCAGATGTGCCATCGGCGGCGATTTCCTGACGGTTAAAACCCTGATTGGTTTCCGCCGCAAAGGCTGAAAATGAGACGTTTTCGCCTTCATAGACCGTTTTAAAGCCCGACATGCGGCGCGTGTACCGGCCGAGCGTGGTGTCGGACAGGTCGGTGTCGAAGTCGCCAAACAGGGCCTGGAATGTGTTGCGCTCAAGCTTGACATAGAGCGGATAGCGGCTCTCGGCTTCCTTATTCTGGAAGGTACGGTCGCCATAGAGCGTGTAGAAGGCATTGGGATCAATTTCGCCGCCGAACAGGTCGCCATCAGCATCGCCACGCCGGCGCGCGGTATCAAGGGCGAGTGTCAGCAACCAGTCGCCGCGAATGACGCCTTTGGCGAAGAATGCGACGCGGCCGTCATTGAGCAGATCATCGGCATCAATTCCGTTTGGTCCGTCAAGCCGCTCAAGTCCGAGTGAGCCTTCGGCCAGACCCACGAGAATCCAGTTGCGCTTTTCAGGCTTCAGATAGACATCAAGATCCTCACGACGACCATCATCAAGCGTCACAGAAATCCGTGCGCGGCCGGTTTCAAGTGTTGGCGTCAGTTCGACAAGCGCAACGCCGTCTGGACCGACTGTGACCGTGGTTAGATTGCTGAACTCGGCGACAAGGGGCGCAGACTCTTCAAAGAGGTTTGTGTTTTTGAGCGTGTAGGGTGTGCCGACTGTGACCTGCACTTCACGGCCCGCATGGACCGGACGGCCGGCCGCATTCGTTACGCGAACGGCAATGGCGGGATTGGTTCGGCCATCGGCAACGAGCACGGAGCGGTCATCCACCAAGGCTGCGCGCTCAATCTCGGTCACAAACCAGATATCCTGGGTCAGCGTCGTTTTGACCACGCCATGCTGATCGGTCACGGTGGCGACAAATTCATTGTGGCCATTGGTGATGTCAACACCGCGCCAGCGGCTGATCTCGACGGAGCCATCGCTTGAGGTGTCGGTGCCGGCAAAGTTCAGCCCCCTCACCCGCTCGCCGTTCAGCTCAAGGGCAACGCGATCAAAAGCGCCGTGCTTGATGCCGATATTGATTGAAGGTGTCGATGGTGTCCGCGTGGTTCCGGGATAGACCCAAGCTACATCTGAGGTCTGGGTTTCAAGCCAGGCGGGGTCATAATCGAGATATTCGGTGTTGTCGTCGAAGCTTTCAGCAACATCTTGCGCTTCCACCTCTCCATCGCGTTCGAGATAGAAGTTTGCCCGCCAGATTGTGCCGCCGGTCGCGTCAACGAATTTCGAGATCGCGCTGCCCGCATAGCGTGAGTTTTCCTCGCAGATCACCGCGCGGTAGCCCGTTGGCAGGGTTTCGGTGTCGACTTGGACGACATGTGTGCCCGGTGTCACATTTTCAAAGTGGTAGAGGCCCTCTTCATCGGTGACAACATAGTCGCCGGTCTCAAGGTAAAGCCGAACGCCGCCGACGCCGATGCCATCATTGGTCTTGCGCGCCCAGTCCGCTTCGATCTCGCAAGCCTGTTCGGCAACGCGGCCAATAATCGTCAGGCGTGAGCGCAACAGATCTTCGCGGATTGCAATGGCCGCTTCGGCGCGGTTGGAGATGGGCAGGCCGGTGCGGTTGATTGCAAAGGCCTGATTGACGGCTTCGCCAGACTGCACGCCAGCGGTGGCGAGCGCGATATAAGTCAGGGTTCTGGTCTCGCCGGGGCGAATGATGCCGCCGCTAAAGTCCAGAATTGTGCCATCAGCGGAGATTTCCGGATCATCGAGGCTTTGCCCGTCGAGCCGAGCCGTTCCAGCGCGGTAACGGAAGCCTTCAGGCAAGATATCGCGCAGGCGTAGAATAAGCGGAACAACATCACGGTTTTCGATCCGCACGGTGTATCCAACAGAGTCACCTGCAGCGGCCGTTTGGACATTTGCTTCTTTTATAACAAGGAGTTCACCCGTCCCATCCAGCGGCACATCGAAGTTTAACGGTCCGAAGGCTGTCTGGCCAAAGGGCTGACCAAAGGATCCATCGATGATCGTGAACGGACCTCCGGCGAGGGTCTCGAAATAGGCTGCATCAAAAGAAGACGCGAACACAAATCCCTCGGGCGGTTCAACTTGCAGAACGTAAGTGCCAGGCATCAAAACCGGGAACAGGAACTCCCCGTCTTCCATCGGGTATTGCAAGCCACTCTCGTCCGTTGCCGTCTGGCCCGAGATGATTGTTGCCGGATATGTTGATACACCATCCACACCCAGCACTGTTGCAGGCAATCCTGTTGCCGTGTCGATGATTGTGACGCGCGCACCGTTCACCGGATCTCCTGTTGCGCTGTCGAAAACACGTCCAAACGGCTGTATAACCGCCGTATCAATTGAGATTTCCGTCTCATCAAACATGTCAATATAAGTCGCCGTGAGACTTTCAAGTCCCGGAACGGAGAGCGTATTGTCATTCATGGGCGTCTCGTCTCGCGCAGACGGGATATAGGCAAAGAACTCCCCTGTGTCGGGCCCACTTTCAAACAGACGCAGCGTGATCGCATCCCCACCATCGACCGAAACGGTGATCACAACGGATTCGATTGTGTCTGGATCGCCATTTTGGCCTGAGTCCGTTACGCGAACGAAGAAAAGTTCACCTGCGAGATAGGATTCTGCCGGCGAAAGGCCGACATTACCGGAAAGATCCAGCACCAGCCCATTTGAGGTCACCGGCGGCCCGATATCTTCGAATGGACCGCTAAGTGTTCCATTTGTACTGAACTGTGCGCCATTGATTGTTGTTGTCAGCCCGCCGATCGCTTCAGGAGAGAAGCGGAAAAACTCGATGGTTGATGGGGTCCGTGCGGCTTCAATAACGAACTCAGCCTCATTGGTCGCGAGCGAGAGCGTCACATCGCCCTGATCAAAGCTGACATTGGCTGTGTTGACAACACGGGTTCCGAGTTGCGCGTGCGCAGCATTAAACGGCACAGATAGGCCGGTCAGCAATATAGCGAAAAACGCTACCAATACAAAGATGTACTTCTGGGAGGAAGTCATCGAACTACACCATCATCAACGACCACATCTTTTGGAGATGCTTAACGCGCCGCCATTATTGGCTGTACACGTCCGGTCACGGTGCAATGTGACAGATCAAGGTAAATAATTCGGAAAACCCAAGCGGGAAAATGAGAAGACCCCAGCACTTTTTACAGTGCGGGGGTCTGTTTCAATTGGGATTTTGCAGAGGCGGAGGCCTAATCGACCAACGCTCTGATGGTTAGCGTCGCCGTGTCACCCGGTCCGATAGATCCGTCGCTCACACTGATCGAGCAGGTGCCTGTTGTGCCGTCACATGCCGTGTTGGCACCAGGCGCACCGACGACCGGCGCAAGCACTGGAGGGACTGCCGTGGCGTCTGCTGGCAGGAAGCCTCCTGCACTGGCGGCGATGAAGATAATCTCATCTGGCAGCACATCGACAATATCGACATTGCTGGCGCTCGCTGTTGCGCCATTGTTCGTCACCGTGATGACGTATTCGATGCACGAGCCCGGTGTCGAGAACTGGGTTGGCGAGGTGATGGCTGTGCCTGTCGCACAGTCAAACGGCGCCTCTCCTTCGGTCGCGATCACCGCAACCGTCTTGGCAGCGTCGAGATCCGGCGAGGCGACGATGAACGTCCCTTGCGCGGAGAACTGGCCGTCACTGTCGACTTCTTCAGCGGTACCGAAGCCGTCGGCGAGGACATTTTGCGCCGTGCTCTCAAGGTTGTTTGTGCCTGTTTCAGCGGCTGTTACGTCGCCCTCGGAGCCGGATGCGCCTTCGACAACCCAAGTGACCGGATCGCGGGTTTCCGCAATCAGGATCAGATCATCGGCTGTGCCGTCCATCTGGCCCGAAGGAATGGTGCCTGACACCAGAACCCGGAAGGTCGTGTCGGCGGGAATGTCCGGCGTGCGCTGGGCGGCAGGAGCATTCGCCGTGCCGGGCGCGACCGCTGGCACGGTGACGACCGTGTCGCCCGGGCCGAAGCCTGGGGTGCCGTCATCGTCGATCTGGTAGCTGATGGTGACGCCGGTTGCATCAAAGTTGCCAACAGCGCCATTGCTGTCTACGCCATCTTCAAGGCTGAACGTGTAGGACTGGGCATCGTTACCCGTATTGGTTACTTCGAAGACCAAAGTGGCGTTCGGACCTGTCGCACCGGGGGTTACAGTCAAAGGCGAATTGACGGCCGAAACGGTCAAGTCAACGAGACGGTCAACGGTAAAGAGCGTCGGCGTGCCCTGGACAATCGCCCCTGGCGGCTGGGTTGTCGGGTCCGTGTCGTTGGTGATAGGGGGCTGGACGACGCCTTCGACTTCATAGTTCAGCACGAATGTGTTTTCGACGCTGGTACCAGCATCGGTGCCGTCAGCAAAAGCTGCGCCTGCCAGCGAGACAAGAGCACTGGCGGCCAGAGCCGAGCGCCATCCTTTTCTCGCCGCTTGTTTCAGACTAAATTTCGACATGGGTATCGTCTCCGCGTTCGTTGTGTCTCGAATGCAATCGAGTGAAATGCTTAAGATCGATCTAATCATCTTAATCAAAACAACGGGTTTACTGGGGTGAAAGCTGCGTTTTGCGAGCTGGCTTGATTAGCGCAGAGCGACATGGCTGGCCGCTCTGCGTAATGGTGTCAGGCTTGGTGATGATTAACGGACAACCGCGCCGTATCCGACTTCGCCGGTTTGGCCGGCTGTAATTTGTCCGGAAAATGTCCAGCGAATGTGGGTGATGTCCTCGGAACTGGCCGCACGAACGGCGCCATCGGACGAGACGGTCAGCTCGCCACGCGGTGCAAATGACTGCCCGCCATCGGTTGAGAAGGCGACGGAGGTGTTCTCGCCTGCAGCGGAGTTTTCATTGTAGGTGACCTCGGCGGGAACGGCCATGACGAGCTTGGCGTTTTCGATCGTGTCGGCGGTGCCATTGGTATAATTGAGCTTGTACAAGAGCGCGTCGCCGGGCTGTACGCGGTCGGCTTTTTCGAACGCGACAATGGCGTTCCCGTCAGCGTCCTGGCCGGTAATCACGGCGCGCTCGACGAGTTGGGTGGCGGTAAATTCCTGCGCCAGAGCGGGGGTCATCGCGGCAGAAAACAATGCGCCAGCAAGCAAAATGAAACGGATCATGGCAGTCTCCTAGTGGATTGGAATGGTTACCATATGGAGCCTTGCGGTTAATACGTCGTAAATCGGACGGGCGGCTGGGCGGGATTTTTTTGCGGGTTTTACGTCAAAACGTGGCGCTCACACCGCATAAAATAGCGGATGGATGGCGGTGAGACAGGGATTCGAACCCTGGAGACAGTTGCCTGCCTACACACTTTCCAGGCGTGCGCCTTCGACCACTCGGCCACCTCACCAGCGCAGGAGGCCTTATACGCCGCTCTGAGACACGCGCAAGTGATGAT
>CALLCD010000074.1 GCA_938049795.1 uncultured Hyphomonadaceae bacterium
ATCAAATCAGTTTGCGGTATCGCCTCACGATCATCCTGTGCAATTGAAGCCGCGTGAGCTGGGCGCCGTCAAACTCTATCATTGGTCGTGGATGCACTTATTGACCGAAGCCGATCTGCTTTTGTCCAATGAGGACGTCGCGGACCGTGACCAGAGAGTCTTGCTGAATGAGTTCCGGCGGTTTCTGACCCATGACAGCACCGGCGTCAAAGGGTTCGAGATGATGCCGTCCGAATGGCCAGATCTGGTCCGCAGCTTGGGGACGGGAGCTTTGTTGACGAACTCTACCGCAACGTTGCCTCCTGTTATCTCCGCTTGGCATCAGGAGTTACGCGACCTTTGCCTAATTCTCTCTCGTCAAATCGGGGTGGCCGTTTCGGTCAAGCTGACCAGATCTGAGGCAAAAGACCCCGCAAAGCGGCTGCGAAATGACATTGAAAAATTTGTCACCGAGCCGAATTTAGCGGGATCAATCGCGATACCCGAGGCCGCTGCCAAGCTTGATATAAAGGTTGATGTTAGGGCGCGGAACATGTCTGTAGGTATGACATTGGACGCCCCCGAAGATCGGCAAAAGACCTCCGCGAGGATAAATTGGCTCCTCAGGCAGTTGAAGTTTGAGGATCGCGACGATGCATTTGTGCGGGTGCATTGGCCGCGTGTGGGGTACAGCCAACATCTTCTCTCCGATGTCCGCCGCGACGTTGCAATCGCAGCTGCTGCTCATCCCGACAGGGTTCCCAGCCGCCTTGAAATCGTGCTCATCAGGCGAACAGGTAAGAGGTTCTCCCAGAAGAGAAACTTTATCGAAGACATTGAACTGCTGGTCCCGGATTTTTACAACCATATCGGGGCAAAGCTGAAAGCTTGGGCACCGAAAGCCCCCAAAGTTCGCGACACAAGAAATGATGCAGCAGATGTCACAACAGAGGCTATCTCCGAGGACGCTGAGCGGGCCGTCGAAGAGCTAGAAAAAGATGTGGGCCATACCACGCACCCATAAAGCGGCGCGCTTAGCCATTACCACCTACCCCACCTTCACCATCAGCGCGCTTTCGGGCAACTCCTCGGCAAAACAGCGCTGGTACATTTCCGCGACCATAGGCCGTTCGAGCTCGTCACATTTGTTCAGGAAGGTCATCCGGAAGGCATGGCCCAGATGCCCGAATATGGCGAAATTTTCGGCCCATGTGATCACCGTGCGCGGGCTCATCACGGTAGAAATATCCCCATTCATGAACGCATTCCGCGTCAGATCCGCCAGCCGCACCATTTTCGACAGCGTCTCCTCGTCAACGCCGGTGGACTTGGTTTTGACGATCTCCACCTCGGCATCATGTGCGAGATAATTGAGCGTGGTGACAATGCTCCAGCGGTCCATCTGGCCCTGATTGAGCTGCTGGGTGCCATGATACATGCCGGTCGTGTCGCCAAGGCCGACCGTGTTCGTCGTCGCAAACAGCCGGAAATACGGGTTCGGCGTGATCACGCGGTTCTGGTCAAGCAGGGTCAGCTTGCCCGACGCTTCAAGAATGCGCTGGATCACAAACATCACGTCCGGCCGCCCCGCATCATATTCGTCAAACGTAATCGCGACGGGGCGTTGCAGCGCCCAAGGCAGAATACCTTCGCGGAACTCGGTGATCTGCTGGCCGTCCTTGAGCACAATCGCATCCTTGCCAACCATATCAATCCGGCTGACATGGCTATCCAGATTAACCCGGATTAACGGCCAGTTCAGCCGCGCGGCGATCTGCTCGATATGGGTGGACTTGCCCGTGCCGTGATAGCCTTGGACCATAACGCGGCGATTATGCTCAAACCCCGCCAGCACTGCCATCGTGGTCTGCGGGTCAAACCTGTAGCTCTCATCAAGCTCGGGCACATATTCGGTGCGGGTCTTGAAGCCATGCACACTCATATCCGTGTCAAGGCCAAACACCTTCTTCACGTCGATTTTGACACTCGGTTTCAGGCCGTCCAATTGGTCGGTATCGCTCATCACAGTCATGGAAAATCTTCTCGTCCAGCGTCGGGTCAGTCTGCTTCTCTAGCACGCTGGCGCGGCGGGCCAAGCGTTTCGCGCCGAAAACGTGGAATTTGTCGCAAGAGCCATAGGCTAAAGCGGGGTGCGGGGCAGATGGAAGGCAGGTGTAAACAAACGCTGACAGCCTTGTGAAACCATGTGAGTTGTAAGGCCGCTTCGGGCTTGCCATTTACGCCGCTCACCTTGACCCCCCGCCAGAAAACGGGACAGACGTTCACCTAGAGGAATGAGACATGCAAAGACCATCACCAAGACATCTCTTGCTAGGCGCCGCCGCTTTCATGATGCTGGCAGGCCCACTGGCAACCGCTCAAACCACACTTCCGCCGGAGGCATTCGCACAATTGACGCAATCGGCCGAGACGAGCCAGACGGCGGTCAATTACAGCCCCCTTGCCGATTTCAATAACGCCTTTACCGATCAGCAGCGCGGCCGCACGCGGATCGCCTATGCCGCCGTCAAAACCGATGGCTCGGTCTTCCTCGCCCAATATATGCGCTATCTCACCAATGTGAACGTCACCGCGCTCAGCCGCGACGACCAATTGGCCTATTGGCTCAACACCCGCAATCTCCTGATCGTGCAGGCCATGGCCGACGCGCCAAACCGCCGCCGCTTAAACCGCCTGCGCGGCACTGCCACCGCGCCCGGGCCCATGTGGACCGAAAAACGCATCACCGTGGGCGGCGTCGAACTGTCGATTGATGACATTGAACGCGGCATTCTCCTGGCGCATTTTAACGACGACCCGAACCTGCTCTACGGCCTCTATCAGGGCACAACCAGCGGCCCATCTTTTCCTGAGGCCGCCTTTACCGGCGACACGGTCCGCCCCCAGCTTGCCGCTTTGGGGCAGGAGTTTGTAAACTCGCGCTCCGGCGTCAAGGCAAGCCGGTCCAAAGTCGAAGTGCCTGCCATTTATGACTGGTATGGCGAGGCGCTATTTGGCGGCGACGAGGCTGCGCGCACGGCACATCTGGCGGGCCTTGCTACCGGACGACGGGCCGAGCGCCTGTCCGCTGCCACCACCCTCAAGATCCGCAAATTCAGCTATTCGAGCGACGAACTGGTCCTGCGCCAGCAAAACCTCGCAACCGGCGGCGCGGGTGATTACGGCAATCGCGGCGGCGGCGGTGTCGGCGGGGCAGGGTCCTAAACACTTTGCACGGGTGCGGGGGCGGTGCGCGCACATAAGCGAACGCCGCCGTCCCCTGCCCAAATCCGGCAGAATGTGATAGCGGCGATCCATGTCCGAAACTCCGTCGCCACCGATCAGCACGTTTGAGGGCCGCAAAGGGCTCTACGCGCTGTCCGGCCTTGGCCTTGTCATACTGCTTGGCTTTGTCGGCATTGTTCGCATCTCCCGCGAATTTGAATATGCCCAATGGGAGATCACGCCGCAGACTTGGGGCTATATCGCCGTTGCGGTCCTCCTCGGGGGCTTGTGTTCGGGCCTGCTCTGGCTGATCCCGCGCCTCAAGGACAGCCGGAAACTGCTCGGGGTGATCTTCCTTGTCGGATTGCTCGCCCGGCTCCTGATGTTTGCGTCAAACCCCGTGCTTGAGGATGACTGGCACCGCTATCTCTGGGACGGGGCGAGCGTCGCAAACGGGGTCAGCCCTTATGCGTATGCGCCCGCTGAAGCGGCCCCGCTCAATCGGCTGGGCCAGCAGCTTGACTGGTCCGATGACCCCGATCTGGCAACGCTCCAAGCGCTGACTGAGGAAGATTTCACCGTCTATGCGCGGATCAATTACCCCTATTTCAAAACCATCTACCCGCCCATCGCCCAAGGTGCGTTCGGTCTTGCGCATAGGCTCGCGCCGTTTAGCCTGAATGGCTGGCGCGCGGTCCTTTTGGGCGTGGATCTTGTCAGTTTCGCGCTTCTGGTATGGGCGCTGAAAGCCTATGGCCGGTCGGCGCTCTGGACGGGGCTGTACTGGTGGAACCCTGTTATTGTGCTCGAAATGTTCAATTCGGGGCATATGGACGGTCTGATTGTGCCAGCTCTGGTCGCGGTTTTACTGCTTGCGCGGCTGAACCGCTTGCGGCTGGCGCTCCTCGCGCTGGCGGGCGCGGCGGCGGTCAAGTTCTGGCCGGTTCTGCTGGCCCCTGCACTGGTGCGGCGGGTGATGTTCAAGCCGGTGCCGCTCCTGGGCTATGCGGCTCTGTTCTGTGTCGCGGCGGGCATACTGCTCTGGCCGCAATTGCAATATGTGGTCGGGGTGATCCCGGGGCAGGGGGTGGACGTGATTGATGCCGATCAGGGGCTCGTCGCTTATGCCGAAGGGTGGCGGCGCAATGCTTTTGTGTTCACGCTCGTATCCGATGGCGTGCTCGGCTGGCTTGGCGATGATGGCGCGCTGGCGCGGCGTCTGATCATGATTGCGGTGGCGCTTGGGGCCTTGCTGATCGCATGGCGGCGACCGGTGAACACGGACGCTTTGCCCGCCACTTGTCTCGCCATTGTCGCGCTTTTGGTCTTTCTCTCGCCGACCGGCTACCCTTGGTATCAGATCTGGCTGGCGGGGCTCATCCCGTTTGCGCCGAGGCTTGGCTATCTGGCCTTGATGACCTCCGCGCCGCTTTACTACACGCGATTTTTACTTGGCGATTCAGACCCAATCTATCAATATCTCATCGTACCTGTGGCATTCGGGCTGCCACTGCTTTTACTGGCTTTGCCATTGTTTTCACGAACAAAAAAGGATGATAGTTTTACGAATGACCCAGCCTGACGCCCGCATTTCGGTGATTATTCCAGCCCTCAATGAGGAACAGGCCATTCGCGGTGTCGTCTCTCGCATTCCTGATTTTGTGACCGAAATTATTGTCGCTGACAATGGCTCGACCGACCGCACCGCCGAGCGCGCAAGAGCGGCCGGTGCGCGGGTGATCTCGGTCCCGATGGCCGGCTATGGCCGGGCGTGTCTCGCTGGCGTGGCGCAGACCTCAGACGCGGACATATTGGTATTCCTCGATGGCGACGGCTCGGATGTGCCTGAAGAAATGGGCGCGCTGATTGCCCCTATCCTGTCTGGCGAGGTCGATATGGTGATCGGCTCACGGGTTCTGGGCGAGGCGGAAAAAGGCTCGCTGACCGTGCCGCAGCGGTTTGGCAATTGGCTCGCATGCGCTTTGATGAAGGGGTTTTGGGGCGCGGAATTTACCGATCTCGGCCCGTTCCGCGCGATCCGACGGTCGGCTTATGAACAGCTCGATATGATCGCGCCCACTTATGGCTGGACGGTCGAGATGCAGGTGCGGGCGCTCAAGCGGAAGCTGGCCGTGGCCGATGTTCCGGTCAGCTATGGACGCCGGATCGGCCAATCGAAAATCTCGGGCACGGTGCGCGGCGTGGTGCTGGCGGGGGCTTATATTCTCGGCACGATCTTCGCTGAAAAGCTGGGCCGTGGCCCCAAACCGGCCAAGGCGCGAAGCCAGCCCGAAGTGTTTAATACAAATCAATACAAGGCTGTATCGCGGTCTCGCACGGCCAATATCCGCTCGATTGCGTCCTGAACACGCAAAGCGTCGCTAGGGCCAAAGGCCAAAAGTCCGCAGGACGAGCCGCGCGCCCAAGAGCAGCGTGATCAGCAAGACCCCGCCGCCCAATATATTCGCCACCGGCCCGTTCACATGCGCCCCGAGCAGGCCCTTCCGGTTCATCGCAAAAAGCAGGAATCCGGCAATGATCGGCAAGAGAAGCCCATTGGTCATTTGCGCAAACAGGATGAGCTCAATCGGCTTAATACCCTGTAATGAAACGAATAATCCGATAGCGAGAATGCAAAGCGCGATAAGGCGGAAGGCGACGGGCTTGTTTTTGCCAAAGGCGGGCACAAGCTCTGTGACGGCGTAAGCGGTGGCCATCGGCGCGGTGATCGCGGAGGTGAGGCCCGCCGCGAACAGGCCAAGCCCGATCAGGATGCGGGCGCGCTCACCGGCAATCGGCTCAAGCGCGAGGGCCATTTCGCCCGCGGAGGTGACGGTGACGCCATTGGCAAACAGGGTCGCTGCAGCGGTGGATAGAATGAAGATCGAGACCAGCCCGCCCAGTCCGATAGACAGGCGTGTATCCCCGATGGCCTCGGAGAGGTCGGCTGCGCCATTTGCCCAGCGGTCACGGGCCGCAGCGGCGTGGAGGAAGAGATTATAGGGCACAATCGTTGTGCCAATGAGAGCGATAACGCGCAGCAATTCCCCGTCCGGAATGGTCGGAACCAGCCCGCCGAAAAACGCGCCAAGATCAGGCCGCACGGTGATAAAGCTTGCCGTAAATGCAAGGCTCATCAAGATGACAAGGCCGATCAGAGCGCGCTCTAACACCCTGTATTTTCCCCATAAAAGCAACCCGCCAGCGATGATCCCGATGACCAGAACATGTCCTTTGCTGGCTGTGTCTGCCGATGCGCCGAACAGGGCGTCGAGACCTAGCGCGCCGCCGGCAATATTGCCCGCTTCATAGGCCGCATTGCCGACAAAAAGGGCTGAGAGGACCAGCGCAATCAGAGTCCACTTCAAGGGCGCAAAGTCCAGTCCGGACACCATAGCTTCGCCCAGTCCGAGCCGTCCTATCACACCAAGGCGCGCGGCCATTTCCTGAAAAATGATCGTTGCCAGCGTCGCAAAGACGAGCACCCAGACCAGCGCAAAGCCGGTGTTTGCGCCCGCCACTGTTGCGGC
>CALLCD010000075.1 GCA_938049795.1 uncultured Hyphomonadaceae bacterium
GGGGCCGCGCAGGACAGTCCGGCCTTGCCGAGCGGGGTGATCAGCTCTTCGGGCTTTAAGAATTTGCTCCAGTCATGCGTGCCGCGCGGCAGCCAGCCGAGGACATATTCCGCGCCGACAATCGCGAGCGCAAAGGCTTTCGCCGTCCGGTTCATTGTGGCGAGGATGATGATCCCGCCCGGAGCCAGCAAGCGCGCGGAGGTTTCGAGGAAGCTGGCCGGATTGGCGACATGTTCGACGACTTCGAGATTGAGTACGACATCGAACGGTCCGGCGTTTTCTGCGAGTAAGGCTTCGGCCGTGCCAGCGCGGAAATCGACCTCTAGTCCACCCGCGCGTGCATGGGTGAGCGCGGTCTTGATGTTCGCTTCGGAGGCGTCAATGCCGGTCACGTCTGCGCCAAGCCGCGCCATCGGTTCGCTGACAAGCCCGCCGCCGCAGCCAATGTCGAGCAGGCTCAGGCCCGAAAGCGGCGTCTTTTGCCCTTTTTCGAGCTTGAAATGCGCCTCCAGCGTGTCGCGGATAAAGCCGAGCCGGACCGGATTGAACTTGTGCAGCGGCTTGAATTTGCCATGCGGGTCCCACCATTCATCCGCCATTGCGGTAAATTTTGCCACTTCTGCGGCGTCAATGCTGGGGGTTTGCGTAAACTGCATCGTCTTTTCAGCGCTATGGGACATGAATCTTCGGTCTTCTCGTTTGATTAGCGCGCGTGGGCGCAGTAAGTAGGGTCGTGTTTCTCATAGATGGTATCATAAGGACAGCGCGACAATGGCTCGCACAGTTTTGAAATTTGGCGGAACCTCCGTCGCAGACCTTGATCGCATCAGCCATGTCGCCGATGTGGTGGCCGCGCGCGCGCGGGACGGCGGCGGATTGGCAGTGGTTGTGTCGGCAATGTCGGGTGAGACAAACAAGCTTGTCGGCTATGCGCAGGAGGCCGCAGGTGAGGGCGTGACCGGCGCGGCGTTTAATGATGAATATGATGTGGTCGTGTCCTCGGGCGAACAAGTGACGAGCGGTCTTCTGGCGCTCGCCTTGCGCAAACGCGGGCTGAAGGCGCGTAGCTGGCTTGGCTGGCAATTGGCGCTCAAGACGACGAACACGCATGGCAGCGCGCGGATCACCGGCTTTCAGGGCGAGGGTTTTGCCGCCTCGGTCGACGCTGGAGAGATCGCCGTCATTGCGGGTTTTCAGGGGGTGACCGATGAGGCGCGCGTTGCCACGCTCGGACGCGGCGGTTCGGACACAAGCGCGGTGGCTGTTGCCGCAGCGCTCGAGGCGAAAAGCTGCGACATCTATACCGATGTGGACGGGGTCTACACCACCGATCCGCGCATCGTTTCGAAGGCGCAGCGCATTCCCGCAATTTCGTATGAAGAGATGCTTGAAATGGCGTCTTTAGGGGCCAAAGTTTTGCAGACGCGGTCTGTTGAACTGGCCATGAATCACCGTGTTCCAATTCGTGTCCTGTCGAGCTTTCACGAGCCCGGCTCGGATATGGACAATGTCGGAACGCTGGTCTGTGATGAGGAGCATATCGTGGAAAAACAGGTCGTCAGCGGCATCGCCTATTCGCGTGATGAAGCCAAGGTTACCCTCTTTGGCGTGGCCGATACGCCGGGCATGGCCTCGCGGATTTTCTCGCTTCTGGCGGCGGCGAAAGTCAATGTCGATATGATCGTGCAGGCCAATGCGCGGGGGCCGGACCGGGCGAATATGGTGTTCACCTGCACCGACCGCGACAGCCGTCTGGCCGAAGAGGCGCTGCATCAGGCTCAGGCCGAACTTGGCTATGAAGCGATCGAAGTGAAAACCGATGTCGCCAAAGTCTCGATCATCGGGGTCGGCATGAAAAGCCATACGGGCGTTGCCGAGACCATGTTCCGCGCGCTTTACGAGAAGGGCATCAATATTGACGTGATCTCGACCTCCGAGATCAAAATCTCCATCCTGATTGAAGCGGCCTATACCGAGCTTGCCGTGCGCGCCTTGCACACCGCGTTTGATCTGGACGCTGACTGAGCGCCGTGTCGAGGAGCTTCTCTTCTCCCCGGCTTTTGCTGAACCGGCTGCGTCATGTCATGGCGCGCGGGGAGGGCGGGCGCGAGCGGCTCAACAGCGTGGTCGAACTAATCGCGGCGACGATGGTGGCCGATGTCTGCTCGATCTATTTGCGCACGCCGAATGATGAGTTGGAGCTTGTCGCGACCGAAGGCTTGCGGCCTGAAGCGGTGGCCTCGACGCGGCTGAAAATGGATGAGGGGCTGGTCGGCCAGATCAGTCTCACCGCCGAGCCGCTCTCGATACAGGACGCGCCGCGCCATCCGAGCTTTTCCTACAGGCCGGAGACGGGCGAGGACCCCTATCACGCTTTTCTCGGTGTGCCGATTTTACGCGGCGGGCGGGTCACCGGCGTTCTGACTGTCCAGAACCGCACCGAGCGGGCCTATGATGTCGATGAGATCGAGACCTTGCAGACCATTGCGATGGTCATTGCCGAAGTGGTGGCCGCCGAAATGCAACAGCTCACCGTCGCCCAGAGCCTTGATGGCACGCCGCGCCTGATGCGCCCTGAAACGCTTAAGGGCCGCATTGTCTCGGGCGGGCTTGGCATCGGCAGGGCGCGGCGGCATGACCCGGAAGTGCCAGCGGCCAAATTCTTCGCCGAGAATGTCGAGGACGAAACACTGCGGCTCGCGGTCGCTTTGCAACAATTGCGCGCCTCGATTGATACGATGCTCGCAGGCGACGCGTCCCATCTCGGCAATGATCCGATGGACATTATGGAAGCCTACCGCATGCTCGCCAATGATCCGGGCTGGGCGACGCGTCTGTCTGATGGTGTCAAGGCGGGCCTGAGCGCAGAAGCCTCGGTTGATCGCGCCCGCCGCGAACACAGGGCACGGCTCGAAAGCGCGCGTGACCCTTATTTGCGGGCGCGGCTGAACGATCTGGAAGACCTCGACAACCGCCTCTTGCGCATTCTGGGCGGCTCTGACGGCGAAGCGATGGCTCATGGCGCAGAGGGGACGGTGCTGGTTGCGCGTCGGCTTGGTCCGGCCGAATTGCTCGAATACAGCTCCGCCGGTCTTGCTGCGCTCGTGCTCGAAGAACCGGCCGCCGCTTCTCACGCCGCGATTGTCGCCCGCGCGCTCAACATCCCGACCCTTGGCGGGGTTGCCAATATCACCACTTTGCTTGATGCGGATGACGAGATCATTGTCGATGCGGAGCTTGGCGAGGTCCATTTGCGCCCCGATGAGGGGGTGGTCTCCGCCTATAAGGCCCGCGCCGGACTGCGCACCCAGCGCCAGGAGATCTACAAACAGCTTCGCGAGGAACCCGCCATCACGCAGGACGGCGTCGAGATCAGTCTGATGCTGAATGCCGGCCTGCGGCTCGACATTGACCATCTCGGCGAGGCGGGCGCGGACGGGATTGGCCTGTTCCGCACCGAGTTCCAGTTCCTTGTCTCGGAGAAATTGCCCAGCCTGTCCGAACAGACCGAGCTTTACAGCTATGTCATTGATGCCGCGCGCGGGCGTCCGGTCCTGTTCCGCACGCTTGATATTGGTGCGGACAAATTGCTGCCGACTTATTCGGCGACAACCGAAGACAATCCGGCGCTTGGCTGGCGGTCGATCCGGTTTGCGCTTGACCGGCCGGGCCTGTTCAAACGCCAATTGCGCGCGCTTGTGCGGGCGGCGGCCGGACGGCCACTCTCCTTGATGTTTCCTATGGTCACCGTGGCGTCCGAGTTCCATCGCGCCAAAGCCTTGCTGCAAGAAGAGCTCGATTGGGCCAGACAGCGCGGACGTCCCGTTCCGCTTAAAATCTCGGTCGGCGCGATGCTCGAGACGCCGTCGCTGGTCTATGAACTTGATGCGCTGGCCGGTCATGCAGATTTTATCTCCGTTGGCAGCAATGATCTGATGCAGTTCTTCCATGCCGCCGACCGGATGGCGCCGGAGATTTCCGAGCGCTATGATATGCTCTCGCGGCCCGCGCTGACCTTTCTGGGCAACATCGTCCAGTCCTGTGAGCGGCTCGGGCTCAAAGTTTCGATTTGCGGCACGGCGGCGGGCCAATCCCTCGACGCGTTGGCGCTTCTGGCCATTGGCTTCCGCCAGCTGTCCATGCCGGTCGGCTCGGTCGGTCCGATCAAGCGGATGATCCGCTCGATGGATCTGGCCGCCTTCAGCCAAAGCGTCAAAACCGCGCTTGAGACATCAAACGGATCGTTCCGTAACGATCTGTTAGGGATAGCAAGGCAACATGACATCCTACTGGCCGATGCTTGATCCTGTTGTTCAATAGTTCTAAACTCGCATCACCCCGAATTGGCCACATTCTTGCATTTATAGATGCAAGCACGGGTGACCGGATTTATTGAATAGTGTTGAGTGCTCGGGGGAGCGCGATTGTGTAGGTAGACGAATATGACGAACAGTCCTGAAACATCGTCCGAAGACAGAGTCGGGGATCTGCTGAGCGCGGCGCGACTAGAGCGCGGTCTATCACTTGAAGCTGTCTCTGAAACGCTCCGCATCCGCGAAAATTACCTTAAATCGGTCGAAATGACCTCTGTTCAGGGGATTCCGCGCGGCTATATCAATATGATCCTGCGCAGCTATGCCAATTATCTGAACCTGCCGGCCAATGATCTGATCACGAAATTCTCGGAACAATGCGGCCTGATTTCGCAGGCTCCGACAAGCGAAGATGTCGTCGCTTCCAATATCCGTCTGCGCAGCACTGTGCGCGGCGCAATTGCAGGCTTTGCCGTTGCAGCCGGTCTGACACTGGTGGGCGGGTTGGGCCTGCTCGTGTTTCACCAGTCTGACAATACGCAAGCCTCTGCGGTGCAAACCGTTGCCGGGCAAGCCCCTTCAAATGGCGCACATGAGAGCCTTTTCCTCGCGCTTGAACAGGATGCCGCCCTGCCGCAATTGCCGCTGACGCTTACCGCAACTCAAGAGGCATGGGTCGAAGTCCGCGGCGCGGATGGTACGATTTTCCGGTCGCGTACCATGTCCGCTGGCGAAGTTTATCATCCGCGCATTGGTGCTGGCTGGTCTGTCTCGGCGCAGAATGGCGGTGCTTTTATCTGGGAAGTCGGTGACGTGTCGATTGGCGCGCTGGGCGAGGCGGATGTGCCGGTCTATGCGGTCGATATTGACGCCATTGCCGCCCATGCCCAAACAGTTGTCGCGCCTGCGCTTGCCGCCATTGTGGACAGCCGACCCGCACGCTAGAGTTTTGTAAAGCTTGGACCTGCCGCTCTGGGGTCATGTTCGGCCACTGCGCCCGTGACGGTTTATCGCCTTGTCATCGCCCTGTTTTGCCGCCAAATGTGCCGAAGACGCGTCCCGTGCGCGAGAGATCTGTCTGGAACATTAAAATGAGCCACGTTCACAATCCGATCCGCCCCTGGCGCAATATTGACCGGCGCAAATCCCGCCAGATCCGCGTCGGCACCCAGCTTGTCGGCGGCGATGCCCCGATCTCGGTCCAGTCCATGACCAACACACCGACCTCGGATGCGGCTGCTACGATTGCCCAGATCAAACAGCTTGAAGATGCGGGCGCTGATATTGTTCGCGTGTCCTGCCCTGATGAAGCTTCGACCGCCGCCTTTTCGCAAATCGCAGAGAACACCAGCGTCCCGCTCGTGGCTGACATCCATTTCCACTATAAACGCGGCATCGAAGCGGCCGAGGCAGGCGCGGCATGTCTGCGGATCAATCCGGGCAATATCGGCTCGGAGGCGCGCGTGAAAGAGGTCGTCGCCGCCGCCCGCGCCAATGGCTGCTCCATGCGGATTGGGGTTAATGGCGGCTCGCTCGAGCGGCATTTGCTCGAAAAATATGGCGAGCCATGCCCCGAAGCTATGGTCGAAAGCGCGCTAGATCATGCCCGCATTCTCGATGATCTCGGCTTTCACGATTACAAAATCTCGGTCAAGGCGTCGGATATGTTCCTCACCGTGGCCGCCTATCAGCAGCTTGCCGATGCCACCGACGCGCCGCTGCATCTAGGGATTACCGAAGCGGGGGCGGCGCGAAATGGGACGGTCAAATCCTCCATCGGCATGGGCAGTCTGCTCTGGGCGGGCATTGGTGACACGATCCGCGTCTCGCTGTCGGCTGATCCGGTCGAAGAGATCAAGGTCGGTTTCGACATGCTCAAATCTCTCGGTCTGCGCTCGCGCGGGGTGAACATTATCGCCTGTCCAAGCTGCGCGCGGCAGGGCTTTGATGTGATCTCCACCGTCGAAACGCTCGAGCAGCGCCTGGCCCACATTCGCGAGCCGATTTCCCTGTCGATCATTGGCTGCGTCGTCAATGGACCGGGGGAGGCGGCGATGACCGATCTCGGCTTTACCGGCGGCGGCGCGGAAGCGGGCATGATGTATGCGGCGGGCAAAGCGGACCGCAAGGTTGGCAATGGCGATATGATCGAAGAGATCGTCACAGCGGTCGAGGCGAAAGCGGCCCAGTTGCGCGCGGCAAGCTGATCTCAGGCGGCGATGCCTGTTTCTCTGGCGCAGATTTTTGCAGCCATTCTTTACAAAAACTTATTACAACGTTGACAGGATCGCGTAACAACACATATTGAATTACGATAAGTTTGTGCGGCGTTCCCGTGCAAATATGGAAATTGGGGGTTACGAACGTCTATGCTACAAGTTCAGGGTATCAGTAAGGTCTACGGAAATGTACACGCGCTGAAAAATGTCAGTCTCGACCTGAAACCAGGCCTGTTCGGTCTGCTCGGGCCAAACGGGGCGGGCAAATCCACCCTGATGAAGACGCTGGCGACGCTGCAACTGCCTGATGAGGGCCAAGTGCTCTATGATGGTCAGGACATTGCCACAGACCCGTCCGTGATGCGTGATGTGCTTGGCTATCTGCCGCAGGATTTCGGCGTCTACCCCAAAATGAGCGCCGTTGCCCTCCTCGAACATATCGCCGTGCTCAAGGGCTTGCACAATAAGAAAGAGCGCGACGAGCAGATCCGCTATCTGCTCAAATCGGTCAATTTATGGACCAAGCGCCGCACGGCCGTATCGACCTATTCGGGCGGCATGCGCCAGCGTTTCGGCGTGGCCCAGGCCATGCTCGGCGACCCCAAAGTGCTGATCGTCGATGAGCCAACGGCAGGGCTTGACCCGTTCGAGCGCCAGCGCTTTCTCGATCTTCTGTCCGAGGCGGGGGATGACAAGATCATCATCCTCTCCACCCACATCGTCGAGGACATTCGCGATCTGTGCCCGGACATGGCGATTATGGGCGATGGCGAGGTTGTTGCACGCGGCGCGCCTGAAATGTTGATTGACAAGATACGCGGAAAAGTCTTCCGCAAAGAAGTGGACAAGACGGACGTGGCCGACATCGAAAAGACCCACCAAGTCCTCTCGACCCGACGGCGGCCCAGCGGGGTCATCGCTTCGATCTATGCCGATAGTGCTCCCGGAGACGGGTTCGAGCCCGATGACGAGCCAGTCTTGCAGGACGCTTACTTCGCTCATCTCTATAAGTTCGTTTAGGGAGCGGGCGATGCTTTGGAAGCTCCTGAATTTCGAGTTCAAACTCCACACGCGCCAGATCGGATTCTGGGTTGCCTCGGTGATACTGGCCGGATTGGCCGTTCTGTTTATTTCCACTGAAATACTTGCCGTATCGACAACGGGTGAGCGGCTCAAAGCCAATGGCGCGTTGATCATCGCTGTCCAGATCGGTTTTCTGAGCATGCTGTCGCTGTTTTTCGGGGCCGTTTATGTTGTCACCGGCTATATGCGTGATGATACGAGCAAGGCTGTCGAATATATCCACGCCACGCCAGTTTCGACTTTTGATATGGTTGTCTCGCGCATGCTTGGCGTCTGTCTGGCGATCTTCCTCGTTGTGTTTGCAGGTGCGGTTGGTTTGTTTCTTGGCCAGTTTGCACCTTGGGCTGACAAGGCGACTCTCGGGCCGGTCAATCCGCTCTTCTTCCTTTATGCGATCCTCGTATTTCTTATTCCCAATGCCATTATTGTCGGTGGTCTGTTCACCCTGATTGCGGGGCTCACGCGTAACCGGACCATTGTTTATGTCAGCGCGGTTGGTCTGTTTGTGCTCTACACGATGGCAGGGCTATTGCCGGTTGATACGACGCCAAAAGTCATCCTTGCGCTGGTCGATCCGTTTGGTCTGGCTGCGACGAGCCTCGACACAACTGGCTGGCCACCGGCTGAGCAGAACACCAATCTGCCGCCACTTGACGGCTATTTGGGGCTGAACCGGCTGGTCTGGGGCGGCATCGGACTGGGCGTCTTTTTTGCCAGTTTTCGATTGTTCAGGCGCGGGATCGTGTTCACAAATACCAAAGCGTCGCCCGTTGATGGGGAAGATGATAGCGCCGTGGAGGCGCGCAATATCGTGCCATCTCTTGCGCCGGGGAAGGGCGGGTTTGGGGCCTTTCTGACGCGGTTTAGATATGAGTATCTGACGACAGTGCGCTCGGTGGCCTTCCTGATCCTCATGGCGCTGGCGGTGGCTTTGTTTGCGCTCATCCTGTTTGTCACCATCACCTTGTCGGCAAGCGGTACGATCCTGACCAATAGTTTTATGGCAGGGGCCGCTTATGGCAGTCTGATCCTGCCGCTGCAAATCTGCATTGTGTTCTTCAGCGGCGAAATTGTGTGGCGGGATAAAACCTATGGTTTGAGCGAGATTATTGATGCGACCCCGGTTCGCAACTGGCCCTTGATGCTCGGCAAATGGGCCGGGCTCTCCGGCATGGTGGTCACTGTCGTGCTGGGTGCAACCCTTGTCGGCATTGTCGCGCAACTTGTTCTCAGCGATGTGCCAGTGAACCTGCGCACGCATTTTACCTTGCCTCTGGTGGGGGCCATTCCGAGCCTGTTGCTGAGTGTGGCGCTTGTCATGTTCGTGCAGAATTTCATGCCAAACCGGATTGTTGGTATGGTTGGCAGTGCGATGGCGCTGGGGCTGTTTTCCATCGCGATTTCCTTTCTCCCATTCTATCATCCGCTGATGGGCTATGGCTCGGTTCCGCTTGGCGGCTTTTCCGAGATCAATGGGATTGGCAATATTCTGCGCTATAAATGGTTCCTGCTTTATTGGGGCTCGCTTGCGGCTCTGTTTGCTGTCGTGTCGATCTGGCTCTGGCGGCGGGGTACGCAATCGACCTTGCTCAGCCGGATGCGCGGGCTTGGCAAGCGGGTCACGCTGGTCTCGGGTGCTGCGGCGCTTGTGTTCGGGCTTGGCTTTGTGGGCGCGGGCGCGACCATCTATAATGGCTATAATGTCAAAAATGATTTCACCACGACCAGCGAGACGCGCAAACGCCGCATCCGTCTGGAAGAACAATTCGGCCATCTGCTCGACCGCAAAGTGCCCAAAGTGCGCAGTGTGGTCTCCGAGGTCGATCTGAGACCAAGCCAGCAAACAGCAACGTCTTCGGGTCATTTCATCGTTGAGAATACCACCGGTAAGCCACTGGATGATCTCTTCCTCACCGTGCCGGTCGCGCGCGAACAGGCAATGATCACGGTCGAGGGCGCAAGCTGGGACGAGGGTATTGAGGGCGCGGACGTGCTTAAGGACATTCGCGGCCGCTTCTATGTCTTCGACACGCCTGTCCCTGCCGGCGAGACGGTCCGGCTCGACTTTACCATCGAGATCAAACCGCCAGAGCTTGGCAATGCCAGCCCGATCCGCAGAAATGGTACGTTCGTCAATAATGGTGTTGTGATGCCGAGCCTTGATGTGCCGGACTTTCGGCTTGTCAATCAGGATCGCCGTCGGCGTGCGGGGCTCGACGAATTAGACCGTTTCCCTGACCGCGACGATGAAGACGCTTTGCAGACGAATTTCTTCACCGCTTCTGCGGACTATGTGGACTTCCAAGCCAGCGTCTGCACCGATCCGGGCCAGATCCCCATTGCGCCGGGCAAGCTGGAGCGGACCTATGAGAAAGAGGGTCGTGCCTGCCGCGATTATAAGGCGATCAATCCGATTGCTCTGTTCTTCTCCTATCTCTCCGCCCGTTATGAGGTCGCCGAAACCGTCTGGGACAATCCGGATGGAGACGATGTTGCGCTCGAGATTTTCTATCATGACGACCATGATTACAATATTGAGCTGATGCTGGCGGCGATGAAACAGTCGCTCGATACTTATACGCGGGTTTATGGCCCCTACCAGTATAGCCAGGTGCGCATTATGGAGTTCCCCTATGGCGGCTTTGCGCAAGCCTTTGCCGGCACCATTCCGTTCTCGGAGAATATCGGCTTTGTGATGGACAGCGGTGACCCCGATGATAATACGAGCGTGGACACGGCGTCTTTTGTGACCATGCACGAGATCGGCCACCAATGGTTCGGCCACCAGATTTTGCCCGCGCGGGCGAAGGGCTTCAATGTCCTCTCCGAAGGGCTGACCATGAACGCCTCGCAAACCGCTTATGAGGAGGCATTTGGCTGGCAGAAGGCGCGGCGTTTGCTCGAACAGAGATCGATCACCGGCTATCTGACTGGCCGGACGCTTGATAGCAATGACGAGCCACCGCTCGCCAAGGCGACGGGGCAGGGCTATCTCGATTACGAAAAAGCCAATTGGGTCTTCTGGGGCCTCAAACACTATATGGGTGAAGACGAGATGCAGGGCGCGATCCGCAAATTCGTTGATGATTTTGGCTCCAAAGGCCCGCCATATCCGACCACGGCCAATCTCGTCGACTATCTGCGCGCGGCGGCCAGTGAGGAATATCAACAACTCATCACCGATTATTGGGACCGGATCGTGTTCTGGGATCTCAAATTTATGCCCGATACGCTCAATGTCAAAAAATCTGATGACGGAACATATCAGGTTGAGTTTACGCTGCGCACGGACAAACGCATTGCGTCCGAGGAAAATGGCAAGGAAACCTCGGTGGACGAGATGGATCTGGAAGACTTCGATGAGTGGATCGAGATTGGCTTTTATGACCAAGACCCCGCCGACACGCTGGGCGATGATTGGCTTAAGCTTGAGCGTATCCACATCACGCAATTGGAGACCGAACTGTCCTTCACCCTTGAGACAGAGCCAAGCCATATCATGCTCGATCCGCGTCGTTTGCTGATCGAACGTAATGTCACTGATAACAGCCTCGCCGTGTCGCTTGATGAGTAAGCGGACGGCCAATCCGGCGACGCGGCGCAGCGTGTTGCAATCCATCGCCGCGCTGAGCCTTGCGCTGGCAGGGGCGGGGACGGTCGCAGGGTGCGAGACGGTCCCGACTGCCAAGATCACGCCGACCTTGCATCTCGTTCGTCACGCCGAAAAACGCCTTGGCCGCGACCCTGCGCTCACCGAGGAGGGCGAAGCCCGCGCGCTGGCTCTGGTCGAGACTTTGGCCGATGCGCAAATCGAGGTGATCTATTCGACCAATTACGCCCGCACCCGCTTGACGGCCAGACCTATCGCCGAAGCGCGTGAGCTGCCGATTATCTATTATGACCCCGCTGATCTTGCCGGTTTTGCCGAGAAGCTCAAAACCGAGAACCGCTCGGCCCTCATTGTTGGTCATTCCAATACGACACCCGAGCTTGTCACAGCCCTTGGCGGGGAGGCGGGCGCGCCGATCACCGAAGCGAGCGAATATGACCGGCTCTACCGGATCGAGCTGACCGAGACCGGCCCGGTGACAACCCTCTTGCGCTATGGCGCCCCGACCGAGCGCTAGCGGCCCTTCGCCATAAAGTGCGTTCACCAACTAAATCCAAAACCTGCCTTAATTCTGCACCATTGGTTTTATTTGCTGATCCTGTCTAAAAATGTAATCCTTATAAGGGAGAAAGCCGCCGGCACTGTCCGGTCAGGCAATGGAGAGGGTGTATTATGCAAAAATTTGGAACGTCTATTCGGGTCTTGAGCGCGGTTCTGGCCATGTCGGCGATACCGGCGAGCGTCGCGGCAGACGAGTTGAACATCACCTTTTATGGCCAGCAGGAAAACCAGAACAATTATTCCGCCTACAGAGAAGGTTTTGCCCTCGTACAAGATGATCGCGACATCGCTTTTGGCAATGGCCGCATGTCGGTTGTTTTGCCGAATGTCTCCTCTGCGATTGATCCGGCCACGGTCACTTTCCGCGCGGACAATGTCGAGATTGTCGAGCAGAATTTCGACTTCGACCTGCTCACCCCGGGCAAATTGCTCGAAAAATCGGTCGGTGACACAGTCGAGATTATCCGCACCAATCCGGCCACCGGCGCAGAGGTTCGCCAGCGGGCAACCATTCTTGCGGTCAATGATGGCGCAGTGATCGAGGTTGATGGCAAAATCGAAGTCCTGCGCGCGGACGAGTTGCCGACCCGCGTCATTTTCGATTCTGTCCCGTCCAATCTACGCGCGAGCCCGACGCTTTCTGTGCAGGTCAATTCGAGCCGCGCAAGCGAACGCACCGCACGGCTGACCTATCTGAGCGGCGGGCTGAGCTGGCGCGGTGACTATGTTGCCATTTTCGATGAAGAGGCCGGAACGCTCGACCTGCAAGGCTGGGCGACCATCAAGAACCTCACCTCCACAAGCTTCGAAAACGCCACGCTCAATCTGGCCGCAGGCGAGGTCAGCGCCTCTTCCAGTGCGGAAAACTGGAACACCCGCCAGCAGCGCCGCAATTATAATCGCAACCGTTCGCGTGTGCGCGGCGGCAATGAAGCCAGCTCCCAGGAGCGCATCGGCGACGCCTATCTCTACACGCTGCCTTTCCCGACCAATGTCGCCAGCAACCAGACCAAACAGATCTCGATCATCGAAGCGGATGCCGTGCGCGCCGAGCGCCTCTACCAGTATCGCGCCACCGGCTTCCAATCCCTCGACGGGACGCAAAACGCCGCCGTCCATATCGCCTTCAGCAATTCGCGCGAGACCGGCCTTGGCGAACCTTTACCCGCGGGCGCGTTCCGCATCTATGCGCGCGACGCGTCAGGCCGGGCGCAATTCATCGGCGAGGACGAGATTCCCAATTCACCGGGCGGCTCCGATCTCTCCGTGCGCATTGGTGAAGCGTTTGATGTCACCATTGAGCAAGCCGCGATAGACGAGACGCGGGCCACATCCGACCGCTATGAAGTGACTATGCGCTACACCATCAACAACGCCAAATCCGAAGCCGCCACCGTGCGCATCGTCCAGCCGGTCTGGCGCTCCTGGTGGAATGAAACGGTGGAGAAGGAAACCCATCCGCGCAGGGACCAGTCCCGCAGTGACCAGCTTGTCTGGGATGTCCCCGTCGAGGCGGAGGGCGAGGCCGAGCTGGAGTTCACCGTCGTCTATACGCGGCCTTGAGCGGTAGGCCCGATATGATGCGTGTCATCTTCGCTTTTCTGCTCCTCTTCGCGCTTTCCGGCTTGCCTGCCGCGTTCGCCCAAGCGCCGACGCAGAGGGTCACATCACCAAAGCCCGACCAAATGGCCGTTACCGTCTATCCGGGTGATCTGGCCATGATCACCGAGCGCCGGACCATAGATCTGCCTGCAGGCCGCTCCCGTATTTCGCTTGAAGGCGTCAATGACCGGATCATTCCGCAGACGGCGCTTCTGACCGAGTTCTCCGCCATCTCGATAGAGCGCAATTTCGACTATGACCTGCTCACCCCGCAAGCCCTGTTTGAAAGCGCAGTCGGCCAGGAGGTCAATCTCATCCGCACCAATACCAGCAGCGGCGATGTCACCGTTGAGCGCGCCACCATCATTTCGGGCGGGCAGGGCGTTGTCTTCCAGATTGGCGACCGGGTCGAGACCTATCAATGCTCTGGCCTCGCCGAAACCATCCAGTTTGATGCGCAGCCGCCCGCTCTGCTCTCGCGCCCCACGCTCTCACTTACGGTCGAGGCCGAAGAGGCTGGACCGCAAACCATCGAGTTCCGCTATCTCGCCAAGGGGTTTTCGTGGCGCGCGGACTATATCATGTCGCTCGAACGGCGCACCCGCGCGGAGCTGAATGCATGGCTGACCATTTCGAACGAGACCGGCATTGATGCCACCGAGGCTGACCTCGCCGTGATCGGCGGTACGCTCTCCCAGCTTGCCGAAACTACCGCCCCATTGATCGCGCCCGACACTTTCCTCGCCAATTGCGCCCCGCCTGCGCGGTCCGGCTGGCAGTTCAAGGACGAGTTTTTTCGAAGGCGCGGCTTCTTATCGCTTCAAGAGACGATTACCGTTTCGGCCAGCCGCATCTCTCCCGACGCAGCAGCCGCCCCCATCGCCACCCGCGAAGACCTCGGCGATTACAAACTCTACCGCGCGCCATACCCGACCACGCTCGCCGCCCGCCAGACCAAGCAAATCCGCTTCCTCGACAAGCCGCGCGTCAAATTCAAAAAGCGTTACGCCTTCGATTATGCCAATGGCCGGGACCGCGACAGGCTATGGGACGCGTTCGCCGATCCTGATGAAGACGATGTCCTGCACAGCCAGACCCGCTACGTGATCGACAATTCCCGAAATGGCCGCTTGGCCGAGCCCCTGCCCGCAGGCAATGTTCGCGTGATGGACAAGCGGGCCAATGGCGACCCGTTCTATATTGGCGAAGACACAATCGAAAACCTCGCCATCGGCCTGCCGGTCGAGATTGATGCAGGCTATTCGGGCGAGGTCGTGCTGATCCCCGAAACCCTGTCGAGGCGTTCCGTCATGCATGCAAACCGCCGCATGGTGCTGCGCGAGGAGGATTACACCTTCCTGAACACCACGGACGCCCGCGTCGAGGTCGAGCTTGCGATAATGCTCAATGGAGCTGAGGAGATCTCCGACCCCAGCATCGCGCCCGAAGAGAGAGCCCCGTCAACGCTCTGGCGACTGACCATCCCCGCCAATAGCAGCCGCACCCTAAGCTTCAAACTGCGCGCTTGGCGATAGCGCGACCCGCCCACCCGCATTGACAGTGCTCCGGCCACATGGCTCTAATCTCTCTTGTACGTCGCGCACAGGGGAGGGCCGAACATGCCGCTAAGTATAGAACCAACCGGCGCAAGCTGCGGGGCGTATGTCACCGGCATCGACCTCTCCGCCCCGCTCTCACGAGATATGATCGCCGAGCTGCGCGCCCATTGGCTCACCCATAAAGTGCTTGCCTTTCCCGACCAGCAACTCACCAATGCCGACCTCGAACGCATCACGCAATATTTTGGCGCGTTCGGCGAAGACCCGTTCTTCGGTCATATAGACGGCCACCCGAACATTGCCGCCATCGCGCGCAAGGCCGATGAGACAACCCCGATCTTTGCCGAGATTTTCCATTCCGACTGGAGCTTCCTCGACGTGCCTCCCGCTGGCACCATGCTCTACAGCCTCACCATTCCGCCCATGGGTGGAAACACGCTGTTCGCCAATCAGGTCGCCGCCTATGCCGCGCTGCCCGCCGACCTCAAAACCAAAGCCGACACGCTCACCGCCATCCATTCCGCCGCCCTCGGCTATGCGCCAGACGGAGCCTATGGCGAGGACGACAAAAACGCGGGCCGCAGCATGAACATCCTCCCCAGCGAACGCGCCCGCGAGACTTGCGCCCATCCCTTCGTCCGCACCCATCCCGAAACCGGCGAAAAAGCGCTCTACAGTTCCGCCGCCTACATTGTCGGCTTTGAAGGCGTCCCCGCAGAAGACACGCCAAAACTCCTCGCCGAGTTCTATCATCATCAGAGCAAGGACGAATTTGTCTATTCCCACAAATGGCAAAAGGATATGCTCGTCATGTGGGACAATCGCTCGCTTCTGCATTCGGCCACCGGCGGCTATGACGGCCATGACCGGCTGCTCCACCGCACCACAATCGCCGACACACGCTTCTAGCCTGACAAGGACACCGCCATGAAGAAAGTCTGTCTCATCCTCGGTGCTGGCGCCGGTATTGGCGGCCATGTTGCGCAGAAATTTGCCAGCGAAGACTATCATGCTGTCCTCTGCCGACGCAGCGACCGCGAAGGGCTCGACCAGCTCGTCGAGACGATCACATCAAGCGGCGGCTCGGCCAGCGGCCATTTGCTCAATGCGGTCGAAGACAACACAATCGAGACGCTGATTGCCGAGGTCGAACAGAGCACCGGCCCGATCCACACCGTCCTGTTCAATCTCGGCGCGCAGATCGGCAATCGCACACTTGACGAGACAAGCCATAAAGCCTTCGAGCTTGGCTGGCGGATGGCAACCTTCGGCCTGTTCCGCCTTGCCAAAGCGGTTCTGCCGCACATGGTCTCGCGCGGGGCGGGCACGCTGCTGGTCACCTCGGCCACCGCCGCCATGCGCGGCAATGCGGGCCAGCACTCTCACGCCGCTGCGATGGCCGGACGGCGCATGCTCTGCCAGTCGCTCAATGCCGAGTACGCTGCCCAGGGCATCCACGTCGTCCACATCATCATTGATGGCGCGGTTGATGCGCCCGACACGCTTGGCAAAATGCTCGGCCCCGACCTGTTCCAGAAACTGCGCGAGACGCGCGGGCTCGAAAAAGACGGGCTTCTATTGCCTGCCCAAATCGCCGAAACCTATTTCCACCTCGCCCACCAACACCGCTCCGCCTGGACCCACGAGTTAGACCTACGCGCCCATTCCGACCTCGCCTGGTGGAACCATGCGCCTTGAGGCTGGGGGAGGGGGCGAAGGTGCGATCAGCTCTATCGCCCGACATATTTCGCCCGTGGACGGATCTGTTTGCC
>CALLCD010000076.1 GCA_938049795.1 uncultured Hyphomonadaceae bacterium
CTCATCAAACCGGGGATGGAGTGATCACAATCAAGGAAACTTCCCCCTCGATCATACAAGAGTCGGAGGACAACGCTGTGAATTTAGGAAACAAAAGAGGATTGCTGGCAACGGCATCGCTCGCAGTCATCGCAACCCTTACACCGGGGCCAATTGCAACCGCCCAACAACAGGATGTCGTACAGGCGGACGAGGACACGCGCGAACTGGACGTGATCATCGTGACCGCCACCAAACGGGCATCGACCATTCAGGATGTGCCATTCTCCATCAACGCCCAGTCAGCGGATGATATCGAGCGCGTCGGCGCGACAAATCTCGAGGATATCTCTCGAAACGTTGCGGGCCTGACCATCCAGAATCTAGGACCAGGCCAGAGCCAGGTCGCCATTCGCGGTGTGTCAGCAGGACAGATCGTTCGGGACCAGCCCGGCGTCAAGGAACAGGTCGGCATCTATCTCGACGAGTCGGTCATCTCGCTGTCTTTGTTCACACCCGACATTGACCTGTTTGATCTCAACCGCGTCGAAACTCTGCGCGGACCACAAGGATCGCTCTTCGGCTCCGGCTCTGTTGGCGGCACGGTGCGCTACATCACCAATCAACCCGAACTGAACGAATTTGGCGGCGCAGTCGAAGCCAATTTCAACACCGTGACCGATGGCGATGTCGGCGGGCACATCAAGGGCGCGGTCAATATTCCGCTGATAGAGGACAAACTCGCCGTGCGCGCGGTCGGCTATTACACCGAGTATGCTGGCTTTATCGACGCCATCATGCCAACCGGCGAAGAGAGTAATGTCAATGGCGGCGAACGCTGGGGCGGACGCATTGCGGCGACATTCGAGCCAACTCCAAACATCAAGCTCACACCGCGCGTGCTCTATCAGGAAATTGGCGTTGATGGCTTTAACCGGCAGGAAGAGTTCAACTTCCTCGCAAACCCCGAAGCGCTAGGCGCACCCTTTACCGCCGGAACAACCCTTGGCGGAGCGGAAATTCTGGGCCTGCTCGGCGAGCGCGAACAGTTCCTTCTGCTTGAGGAAAGCTTTGACGACGAGACGCTGATCGCTGATTTTGTGGCCGAGTTTGATCTGGGCTTTGCCGACCTGACCTCGGTCTCCAGCTATATCGACCGCGATATTGTCGTCAGCCGCGACGCCAGCGCGCTGACCGGCTCGGTGTCTGTCGATCTCGGCTTTCCGGCCGCCACGGTGACGCTCCCGTCAAACCTCATCGACGCGACCGACTTTCAAGCCTTTACACAGGAAGTCCGCTTAAGTTCCAATTCGGACGGGCGGTTGCAATGGTTGGTCGGCGGCTTCTACCACACCAATGACCGCGACTATAGCCAGATCTTGCCGACGCCGGGATTCCAGGCTGCGACCGATGCAGCCCTTGGCGCGGGAACCTCGGCAGCGGTGGCCAATGGCTTTGCCGATCTCGATTCCCCGTTCAACTCCCAAATCCCGTTTGATCTCGAACAATGGGCGATCTTCGGCGAGGCCAGCTATGATGTCACCGAAAGACTGACCTTGTCCTTTGGTGGCCGGTATTACGACTTCGAAGAGACGCGGGACTTTGTCACTGGCGGCCTGTTTGCCAATGGCGACAATGTCACCGATGTAACCTCGTCAGACGGGTTCACGCCGCGCTTCCTGGCTCGCTACCGTTTGAACGATGCCGTAACGCTGAACGCGCAAGCCTCACGCGGCTTCCGGCTCGGCGGGGTCAATGATCCTCTCAACATTCCATTATGTTCGACAGAAGATCTCAACATCTTCGGAACCTTTCAGGACTATGATGACGAAACATTGTGGAATTATGAGGCCGGTTTCAAAGTCCAGAAAGGCAGCCTGACCTTTAATGCTGCCGGTTTCTACAATGACATAGACGACCTGCAAGTCACCCTCGATGCAGGAAGCTGTTCGTCGCGCGTTGTGTTCAACGTCCCGAGCGCGTTCTCCGCTGGCCTCGAATACGAGATCGGCTTTTCACCGATGGAAGGGCTCGACCTATTTGTTTCGGGCAGCCTGATCCGGTCCGAGTTTGACAGCACGGTGACGGATGGTGACGGCAATGTTCTTGCGGGCCTGCGGGACGGCAACCGCTTGCCATCGGTTCCGGAGTTCCAGACATCGGCATCCGCAGTCTACAGCTTCGAGCCGGGCTTCCGCGATTCCGTCGCCTCGATCGCAGCATCGGTCCAGTATATCGGCACGCGCTTTACCCAACCCTCCGATCAGGAAGTTGGCCAAGGGCTGCCGACCGCAACCAATCTCGCTTTTGGCGGCTTCACCGGCATGGAGAACCCGTCCACTCTGGTCGATCTCGAGCTTGATGATTATTTCACACTCAATTTCAATGCCGGGATAGAGTTCGGTGACCTCCGGTTCTCGTTATATCTGAACAATGTCTTTGATGAGAATGCGCCCTTGTCGTTTGATCGCGAACGCGGCGGACGCGCACGGCTCGGCTTTCAAGTCACCCAGCCGCGCACCTTCGGCATGACCGTCCGGAAGCGCTTCTAGCTTCAAAGCGCCCAGTCTGCAAAGCGTCCGGTGGTCATATTAGATCACCGGACGTTTTCTTTACCTGTCATGAGAGAGAAAGCCCGCATGCCTTTCGCCATCGAGCGTGCCCGACGCTTCGACTTTACGGAGCAGGTTTGCGAGATAAATAGATCAGGTTCTCGTCCACACGGTCCACCTCGATGCCGAACGACGCCTCAAGCGCGCCGAGCAAGGCGGTGACTTCGCCCGCATTGAACACCCCGCCAATTGGCAAGTCACGGATTTCCGGATCGGAGATCACCACGCGCATAGGCGTGTATCGGGAGATTTCATCAATAACATAGGTCAACGGCTCACCATCGAACACAAGCAGGCCCTCGCGCCAGGCCAGCCGGTTGCTGATCACATCGGCGCTGATTGACTTGACCGTCAGTTCCGGCGCGCCAGCCTCTTGGCGCAGCTGAGCGCTTTGTCCGGCGCGCAATACTGTGTCATTCGCATCGAGCACAGCATTCGTCTCTACCGCGCTCGCTTCAACAAGATCGGTCAGAGCGGAAAAGGCAACGACGCCCTCGGTCACGATGACCGAAGTGTCCTTCTCCCCGACCCGAACCGAGAACGCTGTCCCCACCGCGCGCACAACCGAGCCGCCTGCATAGACAAGGAAAGGCCGGTCTGCGTCTCTTGCGATGTCGAAATGCACTTCGCCACGGATCAGGCGGACTTTGCGGGCTTGCTCATCAAACTCCACCTCGATCAAGCTGTCCGTATTCAAATGTACCGAAGACCCGTCGCGCAGATCAAAGGCGTCGTTCTGGCCTTCGTCCACCTGAAACGCGACGATATATGGCTCATTGACCTCCGGCAGATTGAGCATGGGCACAGCGGCGACCGTCGCAATGATGAGCGCAATGCCAGCGGCCAGCGCACCATAGACCGGCACAGGGCGAACCCGTGCGCCTGCCGCCAAAACGCCAAGCACCGAGCCATCCCGGCCAGCATCTGGCAGCGCGCCCTCAAGGACCGCATCAATATCACACCACATATCACCGAGCCGTCTAAGCTCGCTCAAATGCCGCGGACTTCTCGCCGCCCATTCGCGCAGGACAAGCCGGTCGGCATCGGTCATGGTCTCGCTGTCGATCTGCGCAATCCACGACGCCGCCTCGGCGGTGATGGTGTCATTGTCGGGGCCAGGAATGATGGTTGACCTATCTGTCATCAGCCCCTCCCTTATCGGTTGTCTTCATCGTCTGTCTGCCGGAATAATCAACATCAAAACCCTGTTTATCCATAATCTTCCGGCAGCGCTTGATGGCATTTGAGATATGCCGCTCGACCGTACTCGTCGAAATGCCCAACTGGTTCGAGATCTCGCGATGGGACAGACCATACAGCTTACGCATTAAGAAGACCCTACGGCATTGGGCGGGCAAAGTGTCGGCAGCCTCCAGAAAGGCGCCAAGCTTCTGCCGGTCTTCGATTTGCCGGTCAATCGGGACATCCGGAGCGGACAAATGCTCCTCGCCAACCTCGCTTATTTCCCGCGTAATCGTGCGGGCCTGCTTGCGCAAATGCCGATAAATCAGGTTGCGCGCTGTCATGAACAAATATGACTTTGGCGCGAGGATGGACCGTTTGTTCGACGCTTCCAATGTCCGCATAAAGGCGTCCTGCAAGATATCCTCGGCATCTTCGGGCTGGAGAAAGTGGCGCGCAATATAGGCTGTCAGAACCCGCTTATGCTCCAGAAACGCGGCCACAATTGACGGCACCTGATCCGCTTGTGCGCTCTCGTCTGAATCCATTCTATCTGACACGCGTCTGACCCGCTTACCTTCTATATACCGACCTTACAGATAAAGAGCCCCAAAACACACAAATCCCCCAAAAAGGACCAAAATTTTTGACCCTTAAACGCTGCTACGGGGGCTCTCCACTCGTAAGCCCTAGGCCATTTTTCCGCCCTCAAGCCCCGCGCGAACGCCCGTCGTGCCCGGAAACGAGATCGGCAGGCTGCGCAATGTCCGCACGGCGAGAAACGCGAACGCCTCCGCTTCGATGCTGTCCCCTCGCCAATTGGCCTCCTCCGCGCTGAGCACCGCGCACGGCACATGTTCGGCGAGCATCGCCATGAGCGCCGGATTGTGCCGCCCGCCGCCGCAGACAATCAATTGCTCCGGCACACGCCGCCCATGCTCGAACCCGCGCGCCACACTCCCCGCACACAGAGCCGCCAGTGTCGCCGCGCCATCCTCGATCGACAGCCCACGCGCAAGATTAGCATTGAAGTCATAACGGTCGAGCGATTTGGGCGGCGGCTCGTCAAAATAGGGATGGTCGAGCAATTGGGCGAGCAAGCCCTCATGTACACGGCCCGCGCTCGCCAATACGCCCCCCTGGTCATAAGTGCCGCGCCCATGCCCCTCGACCCATTCATCAATCGGCCCATTGGCGGGCCCCGTATCAAACGCCATCAGCGCGCCGTCCGCCTCACAGATCGTAATATTCGCCACACCGCCCAGATTGAGCACCGCCGCATTGTCATAGCCCGAGCGCGCGAGCAGCGCCTTGTGATAGACCGGCGCAAGCGGCGCGCCTTCCCCGCCCGCAGCCACATCCGCGCTGCGAAAATCATAGGCAAGCGGCACCCCCAGAGCCTTACGCAGCCCGCCCGCATCAAGAATTTGCAGCGTCGCGCCCTTAGCCCCATCTTTCGGCCGCCGATGCAAAACCGTCTGCCCATGCACACCAGCAAGCTGCGGCATAGGACCGTCCCAGCGCCCGAGCATCGCATCCCAGGCCTCCCGATGCGTCCGCGTCAGCACATCACAAGCGGCGGTAAAATCCGGCGCCTCCCCTTCCCAGTTCCAGCCCCGCGCGCGGTCCACGGCGTTCTGCAAAACGGCACGCTCCCCGGCACTATATTTGCGCTCGGCGACCGCTCCAAACGCGAGAATCGCCTCGCCATCGGTCAGCACCATCGCCGCATCCACCGCGTCCAGCGATGTGCCCGACATAAACCCTGCCGCCCAAATTGGCTCAAATTGCTCTGTTTGGTGGTTCAAACTTTCCCCCGCTCGTGCTAACCGCGCTGGTGGAGAAGAACTCATGAGCGATTACACATCCGATTTCCTGCGCACGCTAGACGCTCGCGGTTACCTAAAGCAAGTCACCCATACCGAAGAACTCGACACCTATTGCAAAACGGGTGTGCCGGTTTGCTATTATGGGTGCGATGCAAC
>CALLCD010000077.1 GCA_938049795.1 uncultured Hyphomonadaceae bacterium
AAGCAGTAAAGATCGGGCTGCGTGGCGCGCGTGTCGGGTTCATGGATGCGGTAGTGGACCTGTCCAAACGGTCCATCCTGATAGGCTTTTCTCATGCGCCGCCTCCCATAACACCTCATTTTCTGCGTCCAATGGTATATCTAATCGGCAGGCTTGCAAGCGCCGAATCGCCTAAAGCCGCGCTATTTCAAGCGCGGACTAGGCAAACCCACCGCGAAAGGATATATCATTTACAGGGAGTATCGCGTGAGCCAGACCTTGTTTGACAAATTATGGGCGATCCATCGGGTCGGCGGCGAGACGGGCGGGGCAGACCTGATCGCGATTGACCGGACTATGCTGCACGAACGCACCGGCGCTGCGGCGCTCAAAGCGCTCGCCTCGCGCGGTCTTGGCCCCATCGCGCCCGAACGCGTGTTTGCGGTGATGGACCATGTCGTCTCCTTCAAGGAGGGCCGTGGGAAGAATGAGTCGCGGGCACCGGGCGGGGATATTTTTATCACCGAGACACGGGCCATGGCCGAGGCGGCAGGCATTCATCTGATCGACAGCGATGATGCGCGTCAGGGCATTGTCCATGTCATCGCGCCTGAACTTGGCATCGTCTTGCCCGGCGTCTCGATTGTCTGTCCCGACAGCCACACATGTAGTCTTGGCGCTTATGGGGCGCTGGCATGGGGCGTCGGCTCGAGCGATGCGGCCCATGCGATTGCAACCGGCGTTATACGGATCAAAAAACCGCAGCAAATGCGCGTCACGCTTGAGGGTGTGCTCGCGGATGGCGTCTCCGCAAAAGACGTGGCGCTCGCCCTGATTGCCGCTTATGGCGCAGGCGGCGGCGCGCGTATGGCCATTGAATTTGACGGACCTGTTGTGCGTAACCTCTCTATCGAAGGGCGGATGACGCTGTGCAATATGGCCGTCGAGTTTGCCGCTTTTACGGCTTTGATCGCGCCTGATGATCACGTGGTCGAAAGCCTGAAAGGGCGCGGGTTTAGTCCCGATACGGCCGATTGGGACGCCGCCGCTGCGCACTGGCAGACCCTCAAAACTGATCCGGATGCGGCCTTTGACAAGGAAATTATCTTCGACGTGTCCGCCATTGCCCCAATGGTGACGTGGGGGACGAGCCCTGAGGACGCTATCGCGGTGTCCGGCAAAGTGCCTGCAACGGCGAATGATCGCGCGCTTGACTATATGGGGCTCGCGCAGGGGCAAAGCCTTGCCGAGGAGTCCATTGCGGGCGCTTTTATTGGATCGTGTACGAATGGGCGGCTGAGCGATTTACGTCAGGCGGCGGAGGTTTTGCGTGGACGGCAGGTGGCTGACGGTGTGCAGGCGGTCTGTGTGCCGGGGTCGAAATCGGTCCGCCGTGCTGCTGAAGCGGAGGGGCTAGACAAAATCTTTCGTGCCGCCGGATTCAGTTGGGGCGCGCCCGGATGCGCTATGTGTTTTTATGCGGGCGGGGAGACGTTTGCTCCGGAGGCGCGGGTTATCTCGTCTACCAATCGCAATTTTGAAGGCCGCCAAGGCCCGGGCGTGCGCACCCATTTGGCGAGCCCCGCAACGGTGGCCGCCAGCGCCATTGCTGGACACATCGCCGACCCGCGCGGCTATCTTGCCGAGGCGGCAGCCGAGCCGGAAACCGAGGCCGCGCGCTCATGACCCCCTTCACCCAACACACCGGCATCGCCGTCCGCTTGCTGATTGATAATGTGGATACGGATCAAATTATCCCGTCTTATGAAATGAAGACGACCGGACAGTCCGGTCTCTCTGATGGATTGTTCGCCGGTTGGCGTTATCTCGATCCGGCCAAGAGAGTGCCCGATCCGGCTTTCGCGCTGAATGCGCCTGCAAATCAGGGCGCGACCATTTTGATTGCGGGCGAGAATTTCGGCTGCGGTTCCTCTCGCGAACATGCCGTCTGGGCGCTGGCTGAATTTGGCATTCGCTGCGTGGTGGCCGTCTCTTTCGGAGAAATTTTCCACGGCAATTGCCTGCGTAATAGCATCCTGCCGATCTCCCTGCCGCGCGAGGCGATTACAAAACTTACCGCAACAGATGCCGAACCCTTGCGCCTTTCGGTCGATTTACCCCACCAAGAAATATCCGGCGAGGGTGCGGACGCATTCGGTTTCGAGATCGACCCTTATGGCAAACGATTGCTGCTTGAGGGGCTTGATCCGATTGGCCTCACCCTGAAAGAGCGCCCTGCCATCGATGCTTTCCACGCGGCAGACAAAGCCCGGCGTTCTTGGGTCTATCGCTAAGTCGTCGTCTTATTCGGCCGCTTGCAGATTGACGGACGCACCATCAGCGCCGATATGTCCGCTTTCATGGAGTGTGCTGATCTCTTCGTCTGACAGCCCCAAAGAGCGAAGCACTTCGACCGAGTGTTCGCCCGCGCGTGGCGGGTTTTGCCGCAAAGCGGTTCTCTGCCCATTCATGCTGATCGGAAGCGCGGGCAGGGCGATCTCGCGGCCTTCGGGAATGGTCATGTCGAGCAAGCCGCCCGAGGCCGTCAGATGCGGATCATCGGTGAGGTCTTCAGGCCGCGCAATCGGTGCAAAAGGCAACCCCGTCCGCTCCAGCCGTGCCATCAGATCCGCCTTGGTGAACTTTGCAAACATATCCCGCAGGACCGGCATAATCTCGTCACGCCGCGCCACACGGTCATTGTTCAGCGCAAGGCTCTCATCATTGGCCCAATCGGTCAGCTCGAACGCCTCACAAAACGCACGCCATTGCGTGTCCGACACCACGCCGACAAACACTTTCTCATCATCCATGACATCAAACACATCATAGACGGCCCAGGCCGACACGCGCGCAGGCATCGGCGCGGCGGGCTCTCCGGTCACGGCATATTGCGCCATGTGCTGACCGACAAAGAACACCGAGGTCTCGTAGAGCGACGCGCTGACAAGCTGGCCTTTGCCGGTCTGTGCGCGCGCCTGCAAAGCGGCAAGGATCGCAATCGCGCCAAACATGCCGCCGGTCACATCAATCACCGACGCGCCAGCGCGCAAAGGGCGTCCGGGAGGCCCCGTCATATAGGCCAGCCCGCCCATCATCTGCGCGACTTCATCCAGCGCCGCCCGGTGCGCATAGGGGCCATCGAGGAACCCTTTTTCCGAACAGTAAATCAGCTTCGGATTGCGCGCCGACAATGTTTCATAGCCAAAGCCAAGCTTCTCAATCGCGCCGGGCCGGAAATTTTCGATAAACACATCCGCCGCATCAATCAGCCTGTGGGCCGCCTTTGCGCCTTCTTCGGATTTCAGATCAAGACAGATGCTTTTCTTATTGCGATTATACATCGAGAAATAGCCCGCGCCCGAGCCGTTCAGACGCCGCGTCTTGTCGCCGCCGATGGGTTCAACCTTGACGACTTCCGCGCCCATATCCGCCAGCATCAGGCCTGCGGCCGGACCCATAACCATGTGAGTGAACTCAACGACTTTCAATCCAGCCAGAGGCAGCGGATGTTGCGTCATGTTTTTCCTCCTAATGTACCCCGACGTAATTGATATATCTTTTCATTGATATATCATTTGATCAATGAAAAAAGCCGTCCAGAACACAATCTGACAAGGATTAGAGGCACAAAATGACACATAATCGCATAGAGATTAGCGAAGTAGGACCGCGCGACGGACTTCAAAATTGCGCCGCGACCATGCCTCTGGCTATCAAGAAACGGTGGATTTCAGCCGAGGCGGCGGCCGGTGTGACCGAAATTGAGGTCGGCTCTTTC
>CALLCD010000078.1 GCA_938049795.1 uncultured Hyphomonadaceae bacterium
TCGAAAACCGCGAGCGCGGCGTCACCGAATGGCGAACGGGCACAGACCACCCCAATCACGCAAACCATAGCTATGTCGTTAAAAAAACCTCAGACCGTGCGCTCGCAGACATCATAGCGCGGGCTATGGATTATGATCCGGCTTCTACGCCGTGACTGGGCGCGAGGTGCTCAGCCGCCTCAGACCACTTTGCGATGGCGCAGCTCTGACAGGCAAGCGCGGGCCAGCGAGCGCCGGTAAACATCGCTTCGGCGCGCCGCTTCGCTTTGGCGTTGGACCGCGTTCAAATCATGGGGCTGGTCTAACAGACTGGCTTCACATTCCAGACCGACGGTTTCGAGAACTGTGCGAACATCCTGAGCGGCATCACGTTGAAATCTCATATCCATATCCTCATCACGGTTTGTGGCTCGATGAATTGGTGAGTCCATGAATCAATTCTTAACAAAAATACACGTTTGGAACGAATAACGACGGATAACAAAGCTGTGTCCGTCAATCCGTTATGTCGGCGCCGTTCCAGTTTGACTTTTTGTGCCGGGGAAATTGCGTTCCGCATCGCCACATGTCAAAAGCCCCCAACAGATATGCGCAATTTTCAACCTCCGGAGACACATCAATGTCCACGCCCGAAACCCGCCTGACCGAGCTGGGCATTTCCCTCCCCGCACCAATGAAAGCGGTCGCCAATTATGTCCCCTTCGTCATCACCGGCAACCAGCTCTTTGTGTCCGGTCAAGTCTCCAACGGGCCGGACGGGCTGGTCCTTGGCCGCTTGGGCGAGGACATGACGCTCGAGGCCGGACAGGCCGCCGCCCGCCTTTGCGGCATCAATCTCATCGCCCAGTGCCAAGCCGCCCTCGGCGACCTTTCGCGCATTGCCCGCGTCGTCAAGCTTGGCGGCTTCGTCAACGCGCACCAAGATTTCACCGACATTCCGCAAGTCATCAATGGTTGCTCGGATCTGATGGTCGATGTTTTTGGCGAGGCCGGACGCCATGCCCGCTCTGCCGTCTCCTGCCCCGTGCTCCCGCTTGGCGTTGCTGTCGAGATCGACGGCATTTTCGAGATCGCTTAGCATGGCCGCGCCCTTCTCTCTTGGCGACTATGTCTACGCCCATCGCGGATTGTGGTCGCCCGATGGTCCACCCGAAAACTCCCTCGCCGCCTATGACGCCGCCATCAAGGCCGAGATCGGCATGGAGTTCGACATCAGATTGTCCGCGGACGGCATCCCCGTCTGTTTCCATGACCGGCTTCTGGACCGCAACACCAATGGCTCCGGCCCGCTCGCAGACCACACCGCCGAGGCGCTCGGTGCCATCGAAATCGAACAGAGCGGCCAGACCATTCCCACGCTTGAAACCGTCCTCACCCGCTGGCCACACCATTTGCCCCTGCTCGTCGAGATCAAGGCGATGGACATTCCGCCAGAGCCCATCGCCGAAGCCACCGCCGCTTTGCTCTCGACCTATCCGGGCCGCGCCGCCGCCATGAGCTTCAACCCCGCCGCCGTCGCCGTCCTGCCCAAATCCCTCCCGCGCGGGCTTTTGATCGAAAAAATCAGCAAAAGCAGCGAGGCACATTTCGACGCCAGCTTGCAGACCGCGCTCGACCTACAAGTCGACTACCTCTCCATCTGGCGCGATGATGTCGCCCGCGCCGCGCCCTTCGCAAAGACCCACGGGCTTGGCCATGTCACATGGACCATCCAGACGACAGACCAAAGCGCACACGTCGCCCCGTTCGTGGATGCGCAAATCATCGAAGGGTTCGCCCCCGACCTGACCACACGCCGCCCATGAGTTTCACGATCAAAGTCAACACCCGCCTTGGCGACATCGACCAGACCGCTTGGGACGCCGTCGCCAATCCGCCGGGGGAGCGCTTTGATCCCTTTCTAAGCTGGGCTTTTCTCGAAGCGATGGAATCCACTGGCGCGGCCACCCCGCAAACCGGCTGGTCATCCTGCCATCTCACCCTCGAAGCCGAAGACGGCCGCCTCCTCGGCGCGATGCCGCTTTACGCGAAAACCCATTCACGCGGCGAGTTCGTCTTCGACCATAGCTGGGCTGGTGCATTGGAAAATGCGGGCGGGCAATACTACCCCAAACTCCTCAATGCCGTGCCCTTTACCCCCGTCACCGGCCGCCGCTTACTCGTGCCCGACGGCCCCGACGCCGAAGCCAGCCGCCAAGCCCTTGTCAGCGCCGCCATCCAGCTTGCCAATGAGAACGCGTTCTCCTCCCTCCACATCAACTTCCTGCAAGAAGACGCCGCCCGCAGCCTCGCCAGCGCCGGTCTTCTCCACCGCACCGACCAGCAATTCCGCTGGGCCAACAACGCCTATGAGAACTTTGACAGCTTCCTCGCCGAGCTTTCCTCCGCCAAACGCAAAAACCTGCGCAAAGAACGCAAAAAAGCGCAGGACGGGCTCGACTTTCAGCACTTGACCGGCGCTGCGCTCACCGAACAGGACTGGGACCGCTTTTTCGATTTCTACCTCGACACCAGCAATCGAAAATGGGGCTCGCCCTATCTCACCCGCGAGACTTTCTCTGTCCTCAGCGACCGGCTCGCTAACCATATCCTCCTTATCTTCGCCCTTGAAGACGGCCACCCGATTGCCGGCGCGCTCAACTTTATCGGCTCGGACACGCTTTATGGCCGCTATTGGGGCAGCCGCTCGGCTCGCTCCATGCTGCATTTCGAGGTCTGTTATTATCAAGCCATCGACTACGCCATCGCCCACAAACTCTCCTTTGTCGAAGCGGGCGCACAGGGCGGACACAAGCTCGCGCGTGGTTACGCCCCGATGACCACACATTCAGCCCATTGGCTCGCCCATCCCGGATTGCACGAAGCGGTCGCCGACTATCTCGAACGCGAACGCGAAGCCGTCGAAGCCGATCAGGCCTATCTTGATGCCCGCACACCGTTTAAAAAGTCTCCCGATTAACCCCCAGTTCCAACAGAGCCAGACCATGCCCCTCCACGCCCCTTACGACCCCGACAATATCTTCGCCAAGATGCTACGCGGCGAGATCCCTGCGATCAAAATCCATGAAGATGACCACACGCTCGCCTTTATGGACATCTTCCCCCAATCGGACGGGCACACGCTGATCATCCCCAAACACGTCGAAGCCCGCAATCTGCTCGACATGCCCACCGAAACCCTCGCCCCGTTCATCACCTCCGTGCAGAGAATCGCCCGCGCGGTCGAGAAAGCCCTCACCCCCGATGGCCTCATCGTCACCCAGTTCAATGGCGAAGCGGCCGGCCAGACCGTCTTCCACCTGCACATGCACGTCATCCCCGTCTATACCGGCCAGCCCCGCCGCCGCGGACACGGGACAGGCGAGCCCGCAGATATGGACGCTCTTGGAAAACTCGCAACACAAATTGCCGCTGCTCTCTGATATCTATCCATGAGCCATATCGCTCAGCAAACGGATTAAACTAGAACACTCGCCCGCACCGCGCGGCTCCAACCGGCCAAAAGTCCGTCCCGCTCGCTCGCCTCCATCGCCGGTTCAAACCGCCGCGCTGCGCGTTCGCGCCCCGCCCAGCCCGCTTCATCGCACCAGCCGAGCGCAAGTCCCGCCAGCCCCGCCGCGCCCATCGCGGTCATTTCCATATAGTCCGGCCGCTCCACCGTCACCTCGCAAATATCGGCCACAAACTGCATCAGCCAGTCATTCGCCGCCATGCCCCCATCAATCCGCAGCAATCCAACCTCCGCCCCATCCGCGGCAAACGCCTCAAGCAATTCGCGCGTCTGATACGCCACAGCTTCCAGCCCCGCCCGCACAATATGCGCGCTACGCGTCCCGCGCGTCAGCCCACTAATCTGCCCGCGCGCCTCGGCATTCCAGTGCGGCGCGCCCAGCCCCGTAAACGCCGGTACGAAATACACCCCGCCATTGCTCTCAAGCTCTGACGCCAGCCGTTCAGACTCCGCCGCATCGCTAATCAGCCCCAACTCATCACGCAGCCACTGGATCACCGTGCCCGCATTAAAGATCGACCCTTCCAGCCCATACGCACTCGCGCGCCCCGTCTCATAGCCCACCGTCCCCAGCAAGCGATGCGCCGACACGGGCCGTCCCTTGCCGGTATTGGCCACCAGAAACGCGCCCGTCCCATATGTAATCTTCGCCTCGCCCTCGCCCAGACACCCCTGCCCGAAAAGCGCCGCCTGCTGATCACCAATCGCCGAGAAAATCGGGATTGCGCGCCCAAACAGCGCCGCATCCGTCACCCCATAATCCGCACTGCTCGCGCGCACCTCCGGCAAGACGCCCGCGGGAATGTTCAGTAGGCCGAGCATCTCCTCGCTCCAGCCGCCCGCCCCTTCAATCCCCAGCCGATAAAGCAAAGTCCGCGACGCATTGGTCACATCGGTCGCATGGGTCGCCCCGCCCGTCAGCCGGTAAATCAGATACGCGTCCACCGTTCCAAACGCCAACTCCCCCGCCTCGGCCCGTCCGCGCGCACCCTCGACATTGTCGAGCAACCAGCCAATCTTCGTGCCCGAAAAATATGGGTCCAGTAAAAGCCCCGTCACATCGCTTACAAGGCTCTCATGCCCCGCCGCTTTAAGCGCTTCGCAATGGTCCGCCGTGCGCCGGTCCTGCCAGATGATCGCGGGCGCAATCGGTTCGCCCGTCGCCCGGTCCCAGACCAGTGTCGTCTCGCGCTGATTGGTAATCCCGATCGCGGCCACTTTGTCCGCCCCGCCAAGCTCGGCGATCACCGTGCGGCAAACCTCCAGCGTGTGCGCCCAGATGTCCGCGCCACTCTGCTCGACCCAGCCATCCGCCGGATATTGCAGCGCGACTTCCTTTTGCGCCACCGCCACTTGCGAGAATGTCCGATCATAGGCAATCGCCCGCGTCGAGGTTGTTCCCTCATCAATCACCAAAATATAGTCGCTCATACCCTGCCCCTTATCTGCAAGTCCCATGTTCGTAAGCGAACATCATGGCCGAGCCGCCCCGATCCCTCAAGCCCGTTTTTCGAAACGACACAAACCGGCGCGCTAAAACTGGTTGATCACCGTCACGCCCGCCACCCCGAACGCGTCCATCGCCGTCAGCGCGGCACCCGCTTCATCGAGCCTAATCGTCCGCCCGACCAACAGTTCCGGCCGCAGCATCCCGCGCGCAATCATCTCGAACATCGCCCCATAACGATGCGCCTGCATGCCGTGACTGCCCACCAGCTCCAGCTCTTTGGCAATCACAACGCCCATCGGCAGCGAAGGATCCGCCTCGCCGCCCGCCAGCAAACCGACCTGAACATGCCGCCCACGCGGACGCAGCGACAGGATCGAATTGCGACACGTCACCCCGCTCCCCAGCGCATCAAGCGAGACATGCGCTCCGCCTGAACTGATCTCGGCAATCGCCGCCGCAACCTCCACGCCCCCACGCGCATCCAGCAAAAATTCCGCCCCGCATGTCTTCGCCAGCGCCAGCGCATCCGGCGAAATATCCACCGCAATCACCCGCGCCCCAAGCGCGGACGCAATCATCACAGCCGACAGCCCAACTCCGCCGCAGCCATGCACCGCCACAAACTCACCCGCCCCAACGCGCCCCTGATCAACCACCGCCCGAAACGATGTCACAAACCGGCAACCAAGGCTCGCCGCCGTCTCGAACGCCATCGTCTCCGGCAGCGCCACGACATTCAAATCCGCCTGATCCAAGCTGACATATTCGGCAAAACTGCCCCAATGGGTAAAGCCCGGCTGGCTCTGATTGTGGCAAACCTGCTCATTCCCGCTCGCGCATTCCCCGCACGCCCCGCACCCGCTCACAAACGGCACCGTCACCCGGTCCCCCGCTGTCCACCGCGTCACATCCGCCCCGACCGCCTCAACCACACCGGCCAGCTCATGCCCGGGCACATGCGGCAATGCAATATCCGGATCATGCCCCATCCAGCCATGCCAATCGCTTCGGCAAACCCCGCTCGCCTCCACCCGAACCACAACCCCCTTCCGCTCCGGCGCAGGGTCCGCCACCGTCATCACCCGCGGCTCACCCCCAAATCTCTCGTACACAAGCGCTTTCATACCGCCAGCCTAGCCCAGCGAACTCAACGCCGCCAGAACCCTTTGCGGCGCCACGAGCAACTCTCACCCCCGCCCCTCATCGCGCCGTGGCCCTCGATCGCCAAACCACCAGAGCGTCGCCGCGGTTGCCGCAAAGGTTGCCGTCTCGGTGATCGCGTCGCGCCCGGCCGCATCCGCCCCGAACCAGATCAACCCCGCAATCGCCCACAAGAGCAGCGTCAGAAACGGCCGCGTCAGCCCGCGCACCGCATCCACCCAGCGATAGCTCGCGCCGATCGCCGCCTCCGCTGCCATAGACGCGCTCAGCCCGCGCCAGCTCCCCGCCGTCTCCGCCAGCGCAATCTCGGCCTCGGTCTCCTGCGCGCTCGCCTCCATTTGCAACGCGAGCAGCGCGCTCTCATGCGCCCAGCGCGCCGCTTCATGCGCATGCGTTTGCCGCCGCTCGAAAAAGCTCGCAATCCGCCCAAGCGCCGTCCCCGCCAGCCCGAACAAGCCGCCCGACGCCGCGCTCGCCGCAATCCCGATTATGTCTGCCATCGCTCTCGCGCTCCTTTATAAAACCAGCTCGCCGGACGCGCCCGCCGGTCGAGATGCAAAAACGTCCGTGCAAAGCCTTGTCCGGTAAACCCGCACGCCGCCGCCATCCGCGCCAACTCATGCCGGTCATGCGCGACGAGCGACACATCCACCGCAATCCGTTTGTGCTCGGACAATGGCGCCCCGCCCACCGCCGCATTCCACTGGTCACAGCGATGCCCCGAATTGATCACCAGCGCCCGCCCAGCCGCCCGCCGCAGCGCCTCTAGCCCGTCAAGAAACTCCGTATCGTGATAATACGCCCCCGCACAAAACCGCCCCGCACACCTGCACGCCAGCTCCGCCACACAAAAATGCGGCCACCGCCACCGCCCCCCGAGCGCCCTCTGCGCCGCCGCTATCGACAAATACAACATCGCACACACCCAATCTCGCCAACCCAAAGATTGGTCAGCAAACGGTAAGTGTGGGATAAGTTTTTGTGGTTTTTTATCTGTCCCCTGCGCCGTAGGCGCAATGGGACGTGGCTTCGCCAGCTGATGGCTCCTTTGTGTTTGTCTCCGGTCGGCTACGCCGCCCATGAGACACCGCTCCGCCAGCTGATGGCTCTCGCCCCACAAGCACCACGGGTCCGTCTCCCCAACGCACGTTGGGGCCCATGGCCACAAAGACCGGACATGCCGCCATAGATCCCAGCGTGCGCTGGGAATACGGACCTTGGTCTCGTGTGGGGAGAAGAAAGCCTTGAGCCCGCCCCACGGGTGTCAAGCGGCGTCCCATCGTGAGCGCAGCGAAC